>NZ_JAPPTH010000035.1:0-40090 GCF_027587015.1 Vibrio sp. Makdt | reverse complement strand
GATATTCATCAACGAGTGCCCACACAGATTGATAGGTTTAAATTGTTAAAGAGCTTAACTTCTTGAGCGTTCCTTTTTAGTAAGGAGCCTCTCGAAGTGGACGGCCATTCTAGCGAATTAACATTCAGTGTCAAACACTTTTTGAAAATTAATTTTTTGTCGCTTTCCGTCTTACTGATCATTGCTGAAGCCTTATGGCGCCTGCCGTCTCAGTGGGGTCGCATTATAGGGAACCCTTTCAGCTTAGCAACTACTTTTTCATAAAAAATGAATAAATAGAGGTTAAGTGTCTAATAGTTCACCTAAATATAAAAAAGAGAGCATTTCTGCTCTCTTTTTGCACTAAATCTAAAGGAATTATTAGATAAACGCGTAAGCATCTGCGTACATATGGTCACGCTTTGCTTCTTTATTTTGTGTAAATAGGTCTCTTGCTGCGCCCGCCATTTCAAAGCGACCTGCAATATAGATATCAAAATCAGCCAGTGATTCGAAGCTTTGTGTAATTGCTTCAAGCACATTACCAGTTTGGCCATGCCAAACTTCCGGCGCCTCTTCTACTACAGGTACGAAATGTACATTGCTATGCTTTTCTGCAATATCGACAAGCTCTTCTTTCGCGTATAGCTGGCACTCGTCTTTTGCACCCCAGTAAAGGTGAATCTCTTTCTTGCTGTTTTGTGCAATGCAGTGATCCAGAATCGAACGTACGTAGCTAAAACCCGTACCACCAGCAATCAATAGTAGAGGGCGTTCACTCTCTTCTTTAATCCACGCATCACCGTGTGGCGCATCAATCGCGATATCACCATCTTCAGCCTGTGCCTTTTTCATTGCTTCAACCACTTCTAATGCATAAGCATTGTGTTCAGCAGCACCAATATGTAGTTCTAGTTCACCTTCATGGCGACAAGGGCTGCTCGCAATTGAAAATGGACGCTTATCTTTCTCACCCATTTCAACCATCAGGTACTGACCAGCTTTAAAGGCAACTGGTGTCTCTGGATGAAGCAGGATTTGGTAAGTGTTACAAGCCAAAGGCTCGATAGACTTAACTTTACATTTAATAGTCATGTTCTTCCTCTCACTAACCCTTAATCGGCAAAGGTTAGAACTAAATTACTTTCTGCAAATGCTTGGCAAGCGAAAATCCAACCCTGTTGCTGCTCTTTCTCTGTGAGCATGGGTTCAAGGTGGTAACTCACTTGCCCTTCTAATTTTTTGCACATGCACATAGCACATGCGCCAACTTGGCAACGGTTAGGGAAATAGATATCGCTGTTGAGCGCAGCATCCAAGACCGTTTGCCCTTTTTCTACGGTGAAACTGATGTTTTCTGGGTACAAGACTACTTGGTAGCTCATAAAATTCCTAGTTGTTCCCAGATGCTATCAATCTTTTTGACCAGCTCAGGATCTTTTGTGATTGGAACGCCCCACTCACGCAAACACTCACCTTCCCACTTATTGGTTGCATCGAGCCCCACTTTGGAGTGCCCAATTTCGTTCTGAAGGAATAAGGTATCTCTAGCTGGATCCATTCTGGTGGTTACCGCCCAGATGATGTCGTTCCAGTCGCTCACGTTAACATCACCATCACAGACGACAACGAACTTGTTCTCATCAAATTGAGACCAAACCGCTTCCATGATTTTCTTACCATTACCTGCAGCTTGTTTATCTATCGATACCACAACCATGCTGGCATTATCGTTCTGCAGGTGAATATCAATAATTTCAGGATGAACTTTGGTTAATTCAGCTAAACCAGCTTCGATATGATCACTGTTTTCTGGAGTAGATTGCACATCAGGCGACAATGCTAACTCGGCATCCCACTTCTTAGTGATGTCTAAGCCCATCTTAGAACCTAACCCAACGACCGGTGATGCAAAGTCCAACGAATCAATTGGCGTGTTCTCTATCATCAAGGTATCACGTGACGGATCCATATGTTTGCACATCGCAGCCGTAACTTGTGACCAATCGCGAGCGTTAACATCCTCATCGCACACCAATACAAACTTGGTATACATGAATTGACGTAAGAAAGACCATACGCCCATCATCACTCGTTTAGCGTGACCTGGATATTGCTTCTTCATAGTCACCACAGCCATTCGATACGAACAACCTTCAGGTGGTAGATAGAAATCTTCTATCTCCGGGAATTGCTTTTGAAGAATAGGAACAAACACTTCATTCAATGCAACACCCAATACTGCAGGCTCATCTGGCGGGCGACCTGTGTATGTACTGTGGTAAATCGGGTTCTCACGCATGGTTACATGAGTAATGGTAAACACGTTGTGCTTTTCTTTCTCGTTGTAGTAACCAGTGTGATCGCCGTAAGGCCCTTCGTCAGCGAATTCATTCGGATCGATGTAACCTTCCATCACGATTTCAGCACTTGCTGGGACTTCTAGGTCATTACTGATCGATTTAACCACTTCAGTTTTGCTACCACGCAGCAGACCAGCAAACGCGTATTCCGATAAGGTATCTGGCACTGGCGTTACCGCGCCAAGAATCGTTGCAGGATCAGCGCCAAACGCAACAGATACTGGAAACGGCTTACCTGGGTTCTGTTCAGCCCAGTCACGTAGATCCAGCGCACCACCACGGTGAGCCAACCAACGCATGATAATTTTGTTCTTACCAATCTTTTGCTGGCGGTAGATACCTAAGTTTTGGCGTTTCTTGTTCGGGCCGCGAGTAACCGTTAACCCCCAAGTAAGTAGTGGCGCGACATCGTCAGCCCAACAGCTCATTACTGGGATTTTATCTAGGTCGACCTCGTCGCCTTGCCACACGACTTGTTGGCACGCTGCTTTACGAAGACGCTTAGCTGGCATGTTCAATACTTGTTTGAACACGGGTAACTTATCAATCGCGTCCTTAAAACCTTTCGGCGGCTCAGGCTCTTTTAAGTAAGCCAATAACTTGCCCACTTCGCGCAGTTCTTTAACTTCCTGACGGCCCATGCCTATCGCAACACGGTTGGGAGTGCCGAATAAATTGGTCAAAACAGGCATGTCATAACCTACCGGGTTCTCGAACAGAAGAGCCGGGCCACCAGCACGTAGAGTACGGTCGCTAATTTCGGTCATTTCATAGTCTGGGTCGACTGGGTGAGAAATGCGTTTCAACTGACCAATACTTTCAAGATGGTCGATAAAATCACGTAAATCTTTAAAACTCATAGAACTTCTACATGCTGATTATTCTGCGCTCAGTATATCAAAAAGGGGCATCGTGAGATCCCCCTTTTTAGTAAGGTTATTGAGAGGTAAAACCCAGTTATGGAAGCACTTGCTGTATCACTGAACTTTTGACTTGTGGGTTATCATTCACTAGGTCTTGTAGCCAGTTGGTGTGCCCTTGTTTTGCCAACTCACGAGCGACCAATGGCGCATCATCGGCGATCGCCATGCGAGAAACTAAAAAGTCTTTCACCTCTTCTGAAAGTGGGTTCACTCTCGTCAGCAAAGTAATCGCTTCTTCTTTTAATCTTGGGTTTTTCGTTGCAGCCATCACCTGCTCTAAGGCAAATGGGGATTTACTCTCAGCGAGACGAACCAGCTCAGCTTGGCTATGATAATCGGCTTTCATCTTCCAGAGGATTTGATAGACATCCGGGTCTTCGCTCACCTGTGCTAATCGAACCACTACTTCGGTAGAGGGTAACCAGCTTACTATCGGTGACTCCGTTAGCTGTTTTGCTAAGTAATTCACGGCCTCTTGCGACAAGCTATCCAATTCTCTTATGAGTAGCGCTTCTCGAGTTTGGACCTGATGCTCAGATCCAGTTAGCCACTCTTTGAGGTTGAGGTTCTGTTTCTCTGCATCGAGCACAAACACCAATGTATTTTGATCAGCACGGAATTGTTTGATTAAGCGGTTTGCTATCGAAGGATAATTAAAGGCTGGCACCGTAAACTCATAGCCATCACCACGCTCTAATACTTGGTAGGTTGGCGTAATAGCGAGCTGTTGCTCCACAAAGATAGACATCTTCGGTGTGAGTACGATTTTTTGTTGTTCGATCTTCTTCAAGAGTTGGTAACGAGCCACCTCTTGCTGGGGAAATGTCAGGCGCTCAAGTGCAAAGCGTAACGAATTCACTTCATCACGCACGACAAGCTCAAGCAATTCAGCAGTTTTTAGTTTTACTTGATCATTCTCAAGCCAAGACTCTACTGTATGTGGAGACATCTCGGTGGCATTAACGATGCCGACCGGTGAAAGTAACAGTGAAGTAGACAAGAGTAATGATGACAACAGTCCATGTTGCATTTTAACTTCCTTGTAACACTTTTGGTCATTCTGCAAGCTGCCGCTACAAAATGCAAATAAAAAGCGCTACCCGAGGGCAGCGCTTTCTAATAACTATCAGCTAATCAAGATTACTGACGACGCATAGCGTCAAAGAACTCATCGTTCGTTTTCGTCATTGCTAGCTTGTCGATAAGGAATTCCATTGCATCGATTTCGCCCATTGGGTGAACAATCTTACGCAGGATCCACATCTTCTGCAGTTCATCGTTCTTAGTAAGAAGCTCTTCACGACGAGTACCAGAGCGGTTGAAATCAATCGCAGGGAATACACGCTTTTCAGCAATCTTACGGTTCAGGTGCAGTTCCATGTTACCTGTACCTTTGAATTCTTCGTAGATAACTTCATCCATCTTAGAACCAGTATCAACCAGTGCTGTAGCGATGATAGTTAAACTACCGCCTTCTTCAACGTTACGAGCCGCACCGAAGAAACGCTTAGGACGGTGAAGTGCGTTTGCATCCACACCACCTGTTAGTACTTTACCTGATGAAGGTACTACCGTGTTGTATGCACGCGCTAGACGAGTGATTGAGTCCAGAAGGATAACCACGTCTTTCTTGTGTTCAACAAGACGCTTCGCTTTCTCGATTACCATTTCTGCTACTTGTACGTGGCGAGATGCTGGCTCATCGAATGTAGAAGCAACTACTTCACCTTTAACTAGGCGCTGCATTTCTGTTACTTCTTCCGGACGCTCATCGATAAGTAGAACCATTAGTTCACACTCAGGATGGTTGTGAGCGATGCTTTGCGCAATGTTTTGCAGAAGCATTGTCTTACCCGCTTTTGGCGGAGCAACAATCAAGCCACGCTGACCTTTACCAATTGGAGATGCAAGGTCAAGAATACGAGCTGTGATATCTTCTGTCGCACCATTACCACGTTCCATAACCATGCGTTCGTTAGCATGCAGAGGGGTAAGGTTTTCAAAAAGGATCTTGTTACGAGCGTTGTCTGGTTTGTCGTGGTTTACCGTGTTTACTTTCAGTAGAGCAAAGTAACGTTCGCCATCTTTAGGTGGGCGAATCTTTCCGGCAATTGAGTCACCAGTACGTAGGTTGAAACGACGAATCTGACTTGGTGAGACGTAGATATCATCAGGACCCGCTAAGTACGAGCTGTCTGCGCTACGAAGAAAACCAAAACCGTCTTGCAGAATTTCAAGAACACCGTCACCGAAGATGTCTTCACCACTTTTTGCATGTGCTTTAAGGATAGCGAAGATAATGTCCTGTTTTCTTAGACGAGCTAGGTTTTCAAGGCCTAGGCTTTCGCCAAGTTTAACAAGTTCAGACACAGGTCTGTTCTTCAGTTCTGTAAGATTCATTGTGGTGGATGCTTGTTTAGTCAAAATAAGATCTGTTTTCTAGTTAAGAGGGATTCGGTCACAGGATCGACCAAGAAGAGAAATTCGTTCAATTAACGTGCGATAAATTAGCACTAAAACTAAGACTAGTCCATAGCTTAGAAAAAACAAAACCGTGCATTTGTTAACTGCACGGTTTCTTTATCAAATGCTCACCTGATTATAGGTTAGCGTCTAGGAACTCTTTAAGTTGAGTTTTAGACAATGCACCAACTTTAGTTGCTGCTACGCCGCCATCTTTGAAAAGAAGAAGCGTTGGAATGCCGCGAATACCAAACTTTGGTGGTGTTCCAGCATTTTGGTCGATATTAAGTTTACCGATAGTGAGCTTGCCTTCGTACTCGTCTGCGATTTCATCAAGAATCGGCGCAATCATCTTACAAGGGCCACACCATTCTGCCCAAAAATCAACAAGAACAGGGCCTGCAGCGTTGATCACATCGTTCTCAAAACCGTCATCAGTTAGCTGCAAAATCTTATCACTCATCTTCCACTCCAATGTATTTTTTAGAACTGGTTGGATGATAACCAGTAAATAGATGCCCTATTGGAATGTATTTACTTTCGTATTGCAAGCTTAAGCTGATATTCTATAGCAATGAAAAAGACGCATATCACAGAGCAAAAGTTCGCCGACTTGGATTTACTTCCGCAAGTCATTGAAGGATTGGAGAAAAAAGGGTTCGATTATTGTACCCCTATCCAAGCCTTGGCGCTCCCGGTACTGCTCACCGGCCAAGACATTGCAGGCCAGGCCCAAACGGGTACTGGTAAAACGCTTGCGTTTCTTACTGCTACTTTTAACCACCTACTAAAAACACCTGAGCATGAAGGGCGCAAGCCTAACCAGCCACGTGCGATTATTATGGCACCTACTCGCGAACTCGCGATTCAGATCTACAACGATGCAGAATCTCTAGTCGCAAGCACTGGTATCAAAGCAGCATTGGCTTACGGTGGCGAAAGCTACGACAAGCAGCTAGGTAAGATCGAAGAAGGCGCAGATATCTTAATTGGTACCACTGGCCGTATTATCGATTTCTACAAGCAGAAGGTATTTAACCTTAACCACATTCAAGCAGTAGTACTGGATGAAGCAGACCGTATGTTCGATCTGGGCTTCATTAAAGACATCCGCTTCTTGTTCCGTCGTATGCCTGAGCCTAAAGATCGTTTGAACATGCTGTTCTCTGCGACTCTGTCTTACCGCGTACAAGAGTTGGCTTTCGAGCACATGCATAACCCAGAGCATGTTGTTGTTGAGCCAGAGCGTAAAACAGGCCACCGTATTAAAGAAGAGTTGTTCTACCCTTCTAACGAACACAAGATGGCACTGCTACAGACACTAGTAGAAGAAGAGTGGCCAGAGCGCGCTATCATCTTCGCTAACACCAAGCACAAGTGTGAATCAGTTTGGGGCCATTTGGCTGCCGATGGTCACCGTGTTGGTCTGCTGACTGGTGATGTACCACAGAAGAAACGTGAAAAGATTCTTGAGCAATTCACTCAAGGTGATGTTGACCTACTGGTTGCAACCGACGTTGCTGCTCGTGGCCTACACATTCCTCAAGTAACGCACGTATTCAACTTCGATCTACCTGACGACTGTGAAGATTACGTTCACCGTATCGGCCGTACAGGTCGTGCTGGTGCAAGTGGTCACTCGATCAGCTTTGCTTGTGAAGATTACGCAATCAACTTGCCACCAATCGAAGAGTACATTGAGCACGCGATCCCAGTGTCTGACTACGACGCTTCTGCACTGCTAGAAGATCTACCAGCACCATTGCGCTTACGCACACGTAACCCGCAACAACGCCGCTCAAACAACAATGGCTCACGCAACGGTAACCGTAAACCAAACCAGAACCGTCGCCCACGCCAACCGCGTCACAACAAGGAAGCTTAGTCGCTTATGAGTCAAACAGTGTCACCCCCGCTTTACGCTGCAATCGACCTCGGGTCGAACAGTTTTCATATGCTCGTTGTCCGTCATATCGATGGCAGCGTACAAACCATGGCTAAAATTAAGCGCAAAGTACGTTTAGCTGCAGGCTTAGATGAAAATAATGCGCTTAGTACCGAAGCTATGCAGCGCGGTTGGGACTGTTTGAGTCTCTTTGCAGAGCGACTACAGGACATTCCAAAAGAAAATATCCGCATTGTTGGTACAGCGACCCTACGTACCGCGACTAATGTGGATATCTTTCTTGAGAAAGCGAACCAGATCCTTGGCTACGACATCAATGTTATCTCCGGTGAAGAAGAAGCTGCGACTATCTATAAGGGCGTAGCACACACTTCTGGTGGCAGTGGCCGCCGACTAGTCGTGGATATTGGTGGCGCAAGTACCGAGATGATCATTGGTGAAGGTTTCTCAGCAAAAGCGCTGACTAGCCTAAAAATGGGCTGTGTAACATGGCTTGAGCGCCACTTTAAAGATCGCCAATTAACCGCAACCAACTTCGACAACGCGATTGAAGCAGCGAAGTCTACCCTAGCTCCTATCTTAGAGAGCTACACCGATATCGGTTGGGATGTGTGTGTTGGTGCCAGTGGTACTGTTCAAGCACTGCAAGAAATCATGCTAGCGCAAGGCATGGATGAGGTTATCACTCATACCAAGCTTAAACGCTTACAAAAACAAGCGATGATTACTGAACGCTTAGAAGAGCTAGAAATAGAAGGGTTAACTCTAGAGCGCGCTTTAGTGTTCCCTAGCGGTCTTTCTATTCTGATTGCTATATTTGAGTTGCTTGAAATCGATTCGATGACCCTGGCTGGCGGCGCACTTCGTGAAGGCCTAGCCTACGAAATGGTTGATGAGCTTCGCCAAGACGATATCCGCGCTCGCACCATCAAGAGCGTTCAATCACGCTACCAGATGGACGTAAGCTACGGTGACCAAGTCGCAGCAGCAGCGCAGGCTCTGTTAGAGCAAGCAGGCGGCGAAGCTTGGGTGTCAGAACCTCAAGCTGGTGTCCTACTGCAAACTGCAGCCAAACTTCATGAAATCGGTTTAACCATCGACTTCAAGAAAGGTGGTGAACACAGTGCTTACCTACTGCAGAACCTAGATTTACCTGGTTTCACCCGCGCACAGAAACACTACCTAGGTGAATTAACGCGACGCTACCGTGAACAGCTAACATCACTGCCAGAGCAACACGCAGTATCAGGCACAAGCAGTAAACGTATCCTACGTATTCTGCGTCTAGCGATTCTATTAACGCATCGTCGTAATCCAGAGCTAGAGCCTGAGTTTACGCTAACGGCTGACGATAATAATCTAACTCTAAGACTCTCTAAGCAATGGCTAGCCGACAACCCGCTGACCGCTGCAGAGCTAGAGATTGAATCGAATCGACAAACAGACATTGGCTGGCCACTGACGATTGCTGAGCAGTAACGCTCAAACTTAAATCAGCCCCAACAGTTATTCGAAAGCTCCCTATCACGGGAGCTTTTTCGTTTATGTCTCACGGCAACCCTCTTAATCCATCACCTCAAATATTTAACTCGCGCACACCTTTTAGAGTTCACTAGAAAATTACAACAAATTCATCACATTATGTAATAGAGTTAATAAGGTGAATATAGAACGCAGGATGCCGTTTGAATGCAGGAGAAAGGGATGCTTGAGAAGAATTCATGTTTTAGTGTCGATGAGTGGCTATTCGTTCCAAATGAAGGGCAAATCCTCTTCGCCGAAAGAACGGTAACCATAGATAAGCGGTTAACTAAGCTACTTGAATTTTTATGCCTCAATCCTGGGCAAACTCATACCCGAGACGAACTCATCAACAACGTCTGGAGCGGTATGATCCTCAGTGACCAAGTGGTCACACAAGCGGTGTTTGAGCTGCGTAAGGTTCTGAAGCAAAACTCTCAACAACACAACAGCTACATCATTACTGTGCCAAAACGTGGCTATAAATTTGAAGCAGACGTAATACAAAGCAAAATCGAGACTGACCAAGTCGCTGAACTGGAACCATCATCTGCTCAGCCCTCTGATCCAGAACAATCGCCACCAGCAGATAAACTGCCCCAAACTGATGTCAGTGAGAAAACTAAGCCCAATAAAAGAAACCTGATGATTGGTTTACTACTTGGCGCTATCGTTGTTATGGAGTCTGGCTATATCCTTTATTCGGCATCGAGCAGTACACCAGATGAGAAAATCGCTCCTGCAACCCAACTCCGACACTATGAGTTTCGTTATGTCATGTTGGATATTAGCGATGACGTCAAAAACGATCCGGTTTTATACGGCACCATTACCAAATTCATTGAGTACTTGAGCGCTTACAGTGGCATACGCATTGTCCACAGTGAGCCATTACAAAAGATTGCGGCAATCAAACTCACCTTTGGTGCGAGCCCAAGTCGAGACGGCAAACATACTCGCCTCACCATGCGTTATCACAATAACATCTCTGACCTATCGCACCTCAACCGCCGCTATCCAACTGAGTTGCCAGAGCTGCACCACACACTCTATCGCATGGTCGATGACATACTAGACGCTCTGTATATCAAGGTGCCGAAAGAGGAACTCACAGAAAGTATTTCACAACTGCCAATGACGCCCGACGCATTGAAATACACGCTCAGTGGCCTTGGAGTGCTGTACAACGAGGCAGAGCTACCAATGGTGATGGACTACTTCGCAAAAGCCCAAAAAGCTGACCCTAGTAATGATCTTGTTTTCGTTGCCAATTACATAGGCAAGGTAATGAACACCTTCTACGCTTCTTCGGGCAGTAAAAAGCAAGCCATTGCGAAATTGAATCAAGAGGCTAAGCCAAGGCTCGAGCGTCTGCTCGAGGAAGGGAAACTGGCGCGCGCCTATGACGCCAACGCCATCATCGCCCTTTCTGAGGATGATCCAGAAAAAGCGATGAAGATTTTGTTGTCGATGCCACCGAAAAATCAGTCGATATTGACCTACCTACTGCTTGCGAAAGCGGAAGAGTCTCGCGGTAATGCGGGTGCCGCAAAAGAGCTGTACATCAAAGCAACGCAAGGCAACTCTTCTCTCAAAGCAATACAGATGGCCTCACCACTGTTTTTTGACAGTAACCTAGAACCTCTTCTGAAAGAGTTAGAGTAATGACCTCTATAGAACCTCGCTGTGTTGTAAGGCGCGCTCTTCCACTCTTTCATTGTCTGGGTTAGCAGCTCTTTGCGCCTTGTTAAACTGTCTATCCAGTAAGATATGGCAGATTTCGAGCGTTAGTCCAAACGCCAGAGCAACGTACAAATAGCTTTTGTCCACATGTAACCCATACCCTTCGACAACCAGTAAGCCACCCAATAAAATCAGGAATAAAAGGGCAAGTAGCTTCAACCCAGGATAAGCGGTAATGGTTATTTGAATCTTTTCAGCAACCGCCAACATGACGATTGCTGAGATAACGATAGCTGCAATGATAATCTCTACATTGTGGACCAAAGCCACTGCAGTAATCACCGAATCGAATGAGAACACTGCATCAATAGCAATAATCTGTAGCACGACCATAGTGACACTGGTTTCGAGTGCGTTCTTCTCTTTTTTCTCTTTTACTAGCAACCAATTCAATAGCTCTTTAAAACTCTTCAATAGCAGAAAGCCACCACCAACAATCAAGATCAGATCTTTACCTGATAGGCCGCGCTCAAAAACGGTAATAAAGGGTTCGGTGAGCGACATCAACCAGGTAACAGAGAATACTAATCCAATCCGCGTAACGACCGCTAAGCCAATACCAATATTACGAATACGGCTTCTTAGCCTCACGGGTAACTTCTCGACCAAGATTGAGATAAAGATAATGTTGTCGACTCCCAGAATCACTTCTAGCAGTAAAAGCATGCTAAATGACGCGAGATAATCAACGAACATAAACACCTCTGGCTTTGATGGCATTCATCCTAGCCGCAGAGAGAAGTGGCTCAACCATTAGCCACAGTAGGATCAATTGAGTAATAAATAGAGTCAGCATGGCTATGATGGCTCCACGTTATTACGTGTGCAAACAGTGTTACGCGCTCCAAAATAGCCCTGCTTTTTTAGCTTTAGAAAGCAGAACATCGTCAGTTTTATGGTAATCAGTATCATCAGTAATCGAACCAAGTTGTGAATGGCCGGCCATTCTACGAATTGGCGAAATGGCTTCATCACCAAAGCGTCACCTATAGATAAAAGGGATATAACAGAAATATAAAGCCATACATATCAAACATTTAATTACATAAAACAAGCCCGTAATTAACGATAACTCTGCTTGGAAAAAGTCGAACTGGAAAGGAAAATAAAACCATAATGGTTTAATGATGTATTGGAAACGAGTGGCCACAATAATGCAGCCTCAACTATTTAGAGGTTACTATGCTTAGCTACATCGACACCATTTTTGCGACATTAAAACAGTACGACTTGTTACTCGCTTTGCTGTTTATTCTTATCTATTGGGTTCTTAAACACTCTACGGAAAAAGCCATTCAGGCACTCGCAGAGACAAAAACCGTCAATGCGACACGCACTGCTTTTATCAATCGCTGCTTTAATATCATTTACTTCGGATTCTTGTTCGCGACCTATTTGATTGTCAGCGGCATCGGCTACGGCAACTTTTCGATTTTTATCTCTTCAGTGTTCACGGTCATTGGTGTTGGCTTTATCGCCCAGTGGTCAATACTCAGCAACATCACCGCCAGTTTCTTAATCTTCTTTGTATTCCCTTACCGTATTGGGGACTCAATCATTGTGGCCGATGGAGATGGTATTGAAGGAAAGATCCTCGACATAAAAATGTTCCATACCCTAATCCGCCATCCAGAGGGCAATGTGATTACCTACCCTAATTCACTGCTACTACAAAAAAGCGTGACAAAGGTGAGTCCAAAGAACTCAAAATATAAGGTATCAGTGCCAAGAAAGAGTAATAAGGATGCAGGGGCAGGTGTTGAGACAGTGCTTGAAGGCCAAGCTTAGTGGAGCAGAAATAGAAAGTAATAAACAAAGAGGAACGAAAGGCGGTTATTCAGAGATGGTCTTGAATAACCGCACTTCCATCTAGCTAGGCGTTAACACCTGTCGCTTTAAAGTCAGGGTTCACAGCGGTTAACTTCTTAACGATGTAGTTCAGAAGCACGCCGTACATAGGAACAAACAAGCCTAGGCTAATGATTAGTTTGAAACCGTAATCAACCAGTGCAATCTCAGTCCAATGTTCAGCCATAAATGGATCTGGGCTTTGGTAGAAAGCGATCGCAAAGAACGCGATGGTATCGATAGCGTTACCAAATAATGTTGAACAGGTTGGCGCAATCCACCACTGCTTAAGCTGGCGCAAGCGGTTGAAAACATGAACATCTAAGATTTGGCCAAGCAAGTAAGCCATGAAACTTGCAGCAGCGATACGTGCTACAAATAGGTTAAATTCACCCAGATGGCTAAAGCCTTGGAATTGTCCCTCAAAGAACACCACCGACAAGAAGTAAGAAACCGCCAGTCCAGGCAACATCACTAAGAAAATGATTTTACGAGCAAGCTGAGCGCCAAAAATGCGAACGGTCAGGTCTGTTGCTAAGAAGATAAATGGGAAAGTGAAAGCGCCCCAAGTAGTATGCATACCGAAGATGGTAAAAGGTAGCTGAACCAAGTAGTTGCTTGACGCAATAATCACTAGGTGGAACAAAACTAATAATGCTAGGGCTTTGCGCTGTTGCGCAGGGGTAAAGTTACTCATGCTGTACCTTTTTAGTTTGGTTTGGGGGTGAGGGAACCCAAATCGAGTCATTTCTCTATCGAAACAAAGAAAGCTCTTACCAATAATGTGAATGAAAAATGTATCTATCATTTGCTCTATCGAGCGGCGGGCGATTATACATTAATCAATTTTAGCTGCAACGGTGAGAACATACGCAAACGTTTATTCTCACTTTTATTGCTAGAAGGTGTTTGAAGCTCAGTAGCGAGAAAATAGGTTTAAAGGCAATTTTAACAGTTAGAAGCCACGCTTGAACAAAGCGGCTAGATAATCGAACTCTTCACGGCTCGCTTCTGGACTAAGAGATTCAAACCACACAGATTCACTGTAGTGCTCTGATTTCAAGAACAGCTGGCACCCTTCAAAATCCACCAGCCATGAGTGCATGTCTGCATCCCACTGCTTTTCAACAACCGTAGCCGATAGCAAGTTCACTAGGCGTTCGCCAATTTCAGGGTAAGAGTCGAAGTCAAAGCTCGGTGTTGTCACCAATAAGCGCCCTTCTTCTGCTAAATACTCTCGTAAACCAAATTCCATTTATTACCTCTGTTATTAGCCGTGTGTTGTGATGTGTTCTTGAATCAAATCTAGGAATGGGTCGGCGTACTTGTCGAGCTTACGCTGGCCCACACCATTTACCGCTAACATTTCACCGTAAGACGTCGGCAGAACTTCTGCCATATCTATCAATGTTGCGTCACTGAATACCACGTATGGGGGTAAGCCATCTTCGTCGGCAATCGACTTACGCAGCTTACGCAGTTTTGCAAATAGCTTTTTATCGTAGTTCTTGCTGCTTAACTTGTCTGACTTAGCATTACGTACCGCGGTGTCGAGACGAGGTACCGCTAACTCTAGTGACATCTCACCTCGCAGCAGTGGACGCGCCTCTTCAGTTAACTGCAAGGTTGAGTTACGTGTGATGTTCTGGAACAACAAGCCTTTGTGAATGAGCTGACGGAAGATACTGATCCAGTAGTCATGGCTGTGGTCGCGGCCAATACCGTAAGTTGAGAGCTTATCGTGACCATTATCGCGCACACGGATGTTCTGCATGCCACGCATCACTTCAACGACGTAGCCCATACCAAACGACTGATTCACACGGTACACACAAGACAACGCCTTCTGCGCCTCTTGGGTCGCATCAAAGTGTTTTGGCGGATCCAAGCAGATATCGCAGTTACCACATTGCTTCTCACGATATTCGCCAAAGTAGTTAAGCAGTACCTGACGACGACAAGTTTGCGCTTCAGCAAAGGCACTCATCGCATTCAGCTTGTGCATCTCAACCTGCTTTTGCGGACCTTCTTCTTTTTCATCTAGCATACGACGCAGCCACCCCATATCAGCAGGGTCAAACAGCATCATCGCTTCAGCAGGCAAGCCATCACGACCCGCACGGCCAGTCTCTTGATAGTAAGACTCGATGTTGCGTGGAATATCAAAGTGAACCACAAAGCGTACATTAGGTTTGTTGATGCCCATACCAAACGCCACCGTCGCGACAACGATCTGAATATCATCGCGTTGGAAGGCTTCTTGAACATAAGCGCGCTCATCGGTGTCCATACCCGCGTGATAACCCGCAGCACGAATACCGTTGTTGCACAGCTTCTCGGTGACCATCTCGACTTTTTTACGGCTACCACAGTAGATGATGCCACAATTGCCCTTCTGAGTTTCTAGGTAGCGAACCACCTGAGACACTGGTTTGTGTTTCTCAACAAGGTTATAGCGAATATTAGGACGGTCGAAGCTGCCCAAATAGGTATGCGGATCCACCAGCTGTAAGCGCGAAACAATATCTTTGCGCGTTGCATCGTCAGCCGTTGCCGTCAGCGCCATATAAGGCACATGCGGGAAATACTGTTTAAGCTGACCCAATGACGCGTACTCCGGGCGGAAGTCGTGTCCCCATTGAGAGATACAGTGCGCTTCATCGACCGCAATCATCGAAAGCGGTAAACCTTGTAGGCGTTCAATGAAATCACGCATCAACACACGCTCTGGTGACACATAAACCATCTTGAGCTGACCTGAGTTCATGCGATTGAACACACTCAGTAGCTGGTCACGCGGCATCGAAGAGTTAATACACTCGGCTGCCACACCATTGGCTTTCAACTGATCGACTTGGTCTTTCATCAACGAAATAAGCGGTGAGATAACCAAAGTCAGCCCTTCACGAACTAAAGCAGGGATCTGGTAACACAAAGATTTACCACCACCCGTCGGCATTATCACCAAGCTATCTCGGCCTTGAACAGCCAAATCAATGACCTCTTGCTGACCATCGCGAAAGCTTTGATAGCCAAATACATCTTCGAGGATGTTTTGCGCATCATTCGCGGGAGTTGGTGTTTGCTCAGCAATCAGAGTGGCGGTCATTGTGGTTCCTAATCGAGGTATAAAGTCAGCATGCAGCATCGGCAGGCAAGTCGCACATTGTAGAGTGGAATGCTGGCGAATTAAACCGCAAATTGTTAGGTGAAAAGGGTTAACGCTCCTATACTGACCAACTCTCTTTATAAATCCTATTAATAAGCACTCTGTGCCAGAGAAAGTGACATGACACAAGACGAACAACAACGTACACGCCAAGGAATCTTGCTTGCGATTGGCGCGTACACCATGTGGGGAATCGCTCCCATATACTTCAAATCTCTCAGTGAAGTATCCCCTCTCGAGATCCTGAGCCACCGTGTAGTTTGGTCCTTTTTCCTACTCGCTTTACTGCTGCACATTGGTCGTGGCTGGCGCAAAGTGCGCGATACTTTGACTTCAAAACCGAAAATGATGTTTTTGGTGGCAACTTCACTTTTAGTGGGGGCCAACTGGCTGATCTTCATCTGGGCAGTCAATGCCAATCATATGCTGGATGCCAGCCTCGGCTACTACATCAACCCTTTGATTAACGTATTGCTTGGAATGTTCTTCCTTGGTGAACGTCTGAGAAAACTTCAATGGTGTGCGGTGGCGCTTGCAGCTATCGGTGTGCTTATCCAGTTAATCGCCTTTGGTTCGATTCCAGTTGTCGCTATCGCACTGGCCTTTTCTTTTGGTTTCTATGGCTTACTCCGTAAGAAAGTGAACCTAGAAGCGCAGACTGGCTTGTTTATTGAGACCTTAGTGATGCTGCCAGCGGCGGCGATCTACTTGTTATTCATTGCAGACACAGCGACGTCAGACTTTTTGGCGAATCCAATGCAGCTAAATTTACTGCTGGTCGCTGCGGGGGTAATCACCACTCTGCCACTACTTTGCTTTACGGGTGCAGCAACCAGACTCAAGCTTTCAACACTGGGCTTCTTCCAATACATTGGCCCTAGCTTGATGTTCTTGCTTGCGGTGTTGATCTACGGTGAAGCCTTTACCATGGATAAGGCGATTACCTTTGCTTTCATTTGGGGTGCACTGGTGATCTTCAGCTTCGACGGTCTGCGCAATAACAAGAAGAGTAAGCAAGCGAAAAGCTAACACTGATCGTTTTTTACAAGACAATCTATAGATACAGAGATAAGCTTGGTTGAATTGATGATAATTTAACCAAGCTTTTTTATGCCATGGATAAAGTCCACTACTACTCGACATCTAGCCAAGATATCAGCCTGATCCAAGCTCAATACCAAGAGTTTGCCTTTCAGCGCCACTATCATTTGGACTTTCATATCGGCCTAATCACCCAAGGGCAGCAAAAGTTTGTCTATAAAGGGACGAGTTACCACGCAGGCGCCGGACAAGTGGTGATGATGCCACCTGATGAGCTGCATGATGGTCATTCAAAGCTCGAATCGGGTTACCAAGTAAGTGTATTTTCTGTCTCACCTCAATGGTTTGGCGATCTTGCCGATCACAGCGAAAATGGTCACGCTTTGAGCTTTTCTGAGTTGATCCTCTCCGATCAAGCGACTTTTTTACAATTGCGTAACCTTCATGGGCTGCTTATCAATCCAAACATCAGCCAACTCGCCCAAGATTGCCTGCCATTCGAAGGTTTTTCGACGATTGTGGATCGTTACGCGCAGTTTGGATCGAAAACTCAGGTGAAGCTTGGCACTCAATCAGTGAATACACTCAAAGACTATTTAATGGCAAACCTCGACCAACCGGTGCGCTTGGAGCAACTTTCTGAGCTGTGTGATCTGACGACGACTCAATTTCAGCGTCATTTTAAGAACAAAATGGGCATCACCCCTTATGCATGGTTAAGCCGCTTACGCATGGAGCAAAGCATGCGATTGATTAAATCAGGTGTCGGCGGTACCGAGGTCGCTCATCAAGTGGGTTTCTACGATCAAGCCCATTTTTCAAAGGCATTTAAGACCGTATTTGGTGTTTCTCCATCGAAAATTAACTAAGTGTTGATAATTTACAATTGAGAGAATCGAAACCACGGTAAGCTGCGCTCAACAACTCTCAACGGAACAACCCAGTTATTGGAACAGATATGAATGAAGTCACCATATTAGTCACCCTCGCCTCTATCCATTTTATCGCTTTGATGAGCCCGGGCCCTGACTTTGCACTTGTGGTACAAAACGCAACACGCCACGGGCGACAAACTGGCTTATACATTGCTCTCGGACTGTCTTGCGGGATCTTATTGCATTCATTGCTGAGCCTGACGGGCATCAGTTACCTAGTCCACCAGCACCCAACTCTTTTTGCACTTATGCAATTGGCTGGCGGCAGCTACTTACTGTATCTAGGCTTTGGTGCGTTAAAAGCAACATGGCAACTCATTAGCCACCATGAAGAAGAGACAGACACGGTCAATTCGAAAGATCTGATTCTGACCAATAAGCGTCAGGCATTTTCTAAAGGCTTTGCGACCAATATTCTTAATCCAAAGGCATTAGTGTTCTTCATCAGCTTGATGTCGAGCTTGGTACCGGCTGACATGTCGCTTTCAGGGAAAGGGTTTGCTCTGATTATCTTATTCGGCCTATCACTGTTCTGGTTCTCTCTATTAGCGTGGATGCTTTCTACAAAGGCACTACAAAAGAAACTGAGTGAAGCGACGGTCTACATTGATGGCTTATGTGGTGTGGTGTTCAGCCTAATTGGCGTCAGTATTCTTTGGCAGTCGCTGTCTGGTTTAATCGCTTAAATTCGAATCAAGATTACAATTCGTTAACAACGTACTGGCTATCTTATCTTTCCACTGCCAATCTAGCTCTGCATATTAAAAGGAGAAGATCATGCAGTGGAAAACAAAACTAACAACCCTCGCCACTTCTACCCTACTTTTTGCCTCTCACGTCAGTTGGGCAAATCAAGCTGCCGATTCCGTCGCTCCCGAACAAAGTAGTGGTTTAGAAACCAAGCAACTCGTAAAAGCTAACGACTGGATGGTTACCGCAGCCAACCCTCTGGCAACCCAAGCGGGTGCCGATGTACTGGCTCGTGGTGGTAATGCTATTGATGCGATGGTTGCTGTTCAGCTGATGCTTGGCTTAGTAGAGCCGCAATCGTCAGGTATTGGCGGTGGCGCCTTCCTTGTTTATTTTGATGGAAAAGACAAACAACTTAAAACCTACGATGGTCGTGAAACCGCACCACTTGATGCTACACCACGTCTATTCGAAGACGAAAACGGCCAACCGCTTAAGTTTTATGATGCCGTGGTTGGTGGTCGCTCTGTTGCTACACCGGGCACGGTGCAATTGTTGTGGGATACTCACCAGAAATACGGCAATCTAGAGTGGGCATCACTGATCAAACCTATTGCTCAGCTCGCTGAGAAAGGTTTTACCATCAGCCCACGTTTGGCGACCTTGATTGAAAACGACCAAGAACGACTAAGCCGTTTTGCCACAACCAAAGCCTACTTCTTTAATGCCGATGGCAGCCCAAAAACCGCGGGTACGCTGCTTAAGAACCCAGAATATGCTGCAACATTGAACGCAATTTCAAAGGATGGTGCTAAGGCATTTTACCAAGGTGAGATTTCTGCCGACATCATCAACACGGTACAAACCGCCAAAGGTAATCCGGGTGTATTAGCACAAAAAGACTTCGACGCCTATTCAATCAAACAACGCGAACCAGTTTGTTCTGCTTATGAGAGCTACGATATCTGTGGTATGGGACCGCCAAGTTCAGGCGCGTTAACCGTTGGCCAGATCTTAGCGATGACCGAGCAGTTTGACCTCAAATCCTGGGGACCAAACGATGCGAGATCTTGGCAAGTGTTAGCGGACGCTTCTCGCCTAGCCTTTGCAGACCGTGGTATGTACATGGCAGACCAAGATTACGTACCAATGCCGACACAAGGGTTAGTGAGTACTGACTATTTGCAGGAACGAGCCCAATTAATTACCGCAGGTAAGGCACTAGAGAGTGCGCCATCAGGCACCCCGCCGTGGGATCACGCAATGCTACGCAGCCAAGATGTATCTATTGAACTGCCGTCCACCAGCCACTTCAATATTGTCGATAGCGAAGGCAATGTCGTATCGATGACAACCACCATTGAGAATGCATTTGGCTCACGCTTGATGGTAAGAGGCTTCCTACTGAACAACGAACTGACCGACTTCTCGTTCAAGACCCACAACGATGGCAAACCTATCGCGAACCGACTAGAACCGGGTAAGCGTCCACGTTCTTCGATGGCACCGACTATCATCATGCAAGACGATAAGCCTTACATGGCGATTGGTTCTCCGGGTGGTAGCCGCATCATAGGTTATGTAGCACAAGCGATCATTGCTCATACCCAATGGGACATGGATATCCAGCAAGCGATCAACCAACCGCACTTCCTAAACCGCTTCGGCACGCTAGATCTGGAAAAAGGAACATCGGCGGAAAACTTTAAACCTGAGCTCGAAAAGATGGGATTTGAGGTTAACATTCGCGATCTTAACTCGGGTTTACACGCCATTCGCATCACAAAAGATGGCCTAGAAGGTGCAGCAGACCCTCGTCGTGAAGGCGCTGCCATCGGCCAGTAAGGGAAAATACTCCCTTTTTACTCCCTGCTTTGTGCGAGATCTCTCACAAGGCAGTGAGTAAATATCGATATTTAACTGCGAATTTAAGCACTAACATATCGTAAGTAATTGAAATAAAACAACACGTACATTTATCGTTCAAATAATTATATAGAAATTCGCTTATGCACCATTGCTGATAAATAAGGAATCGGTAGTATGGATGGTGTCGGAAGGATGCTGACACGGAACAGGAAACGCCAAGGACTTGGTTATCTTCAGGATGAAGATTCGATTACTCAGGATGAATAATCGGCATGGATAGCGAAATGGACATTGAATGGACGCAATAGTAACTAGGATGGTTGCTACTAAGGAAAGACAATGGACACCTCTGGATGAGGAAAGGACTGAACATCAGGATGATGTAAAGGACACCGCTCAAGGAACAAGTGACGCGCGCTAACGAGGATTGTTGGCAGATCAGGATAAGATCAAGGACACCGCTAGGAAGGCGACGAAAGGAATACGCTGAAGGATAACAGCACACTATCATGGATTTGATGCATGGAGCACACTTAGTAGCCGGATTGCTGCGAGTAAGACTATAGACCCCGATGAGCGCAAGCTCTCGGGGTTTTTCTTTATCTGCCTCTTATCGATTAGTCTTTTAGACCCACCTCGAATCTAAGAAACGCTTCAACTTAATTACAATTCTGACATTTAAACCATTCACTTCTTAACCGCTTCCGAGTAACGTAAGCCTTACTAGGCTCAACTAGTTTCATAACCATAACTAAACTAAGGACAAATTCATGTCACACGTTACCTTCAAAGGCGCTGCTGTACCGCTATCTGGCACATTCCCACAAACTGGCGAGCAAGCACCAAGCTTTGCACTGACTGCAGGCGATCTTTCTGAACTGACACTTGCTTCTCTTGCAGGTAAGAAAGTGGTTCTAAACATCTTCCCAAGCATCGACACTGCAACTTGTGCAACGAGCGTACGTACGTTCAACGCAAAAGCGGCAGAGCTTGAGAACACGGTTGTTGTTTGTATTTCTGCTGACCTTCCATTCGCTGCGGGTCGTTTCTGCGAACTTGAAGGCATTGAAGGCGTTCAGCACGCTTCAACTTTCCGTTCTCCTGCATTCGCATCAGACTACGGCGTAGCGATTGCTGAAGGCCCACTAGCTGGCCTAACAACACGCGCAGTTGTGGTTGTTGATGAAAAAGGTGTGGTAACACACAGCGAGTTGGTTGCAGAGATCACTGAAGAGCCAAACTACGAAGCGGCACTTGCAGCACTGTAAGCTCCTTTCTAGTCAGTCATGTATTGTGATCGCTTAAAGCGGTACGCAATAAAAAAGAGCAGCCATTGGCTGCTCTTTTTGTTTTCAATAATCAACGGTTATTAGATGTCGAAGTAACAGGTTAAAGCTGCTCTAAACGCGCGTAAGCCGTCACCAACCACTTAATCCCTTCACCGTTAAACGCTACTTGCACTCGGCTCTGTGGGCCACTTCCTTCAAAGTTGATGATAGTACCTTCACCAAACTTAGGGTGCTTCACGCGAGAACCTAAGCTAAAGCCTGTTTCATTAAAGTTCTCTTTGACTGCAGTTTGGCTAAAGCGACCACTGCTCGCAGGGCGACTAACCTGCGCCTTCATACGAACTTCATCCAGACAGGTTTCGGGTAACTCACGAATAAAGCGTGATGGTTTGTGGTATTTGTCTTGTCCGTACAAACGGCGCATCTCAGCATAAGTGATGTACAGTTTCTCCATCGCACGGGTCATGCCTACGTAACATAGGCGACGCTCTTCTTCCAAACGCCCCGCTTCTTCAGCAGACATCTGGCTTGGGAACATGCCTTCTTCGACACCGACCATGAATACCATTGGGAACTCTAGACCTTTAGCACTGTGTAGAGTCATAAGCTGAACCGCATCATCAAACTCATCAGCCTGACCTTCACCCGCTTCCAAAGCCGCGTGCGTTAAGAATGCTGTTAGCATGCTCATCTCATCGGCTTCTTCTGGCTTCTCGAACTGACGAGTTGCCGTTACCAATTCTTCCAAGTTCTCAATACGCGCTTTCGATTTCTCGCCTTTCTCTTGCTCGTACATCGCAAATAGACCTGAAGATTTAATCACATGGTCAGTTTGCTCATGTAAATTCAGCTCTAACGTGTCGTCTTCAAGCGCATTAATTAACTCGATAAAGCGGCTTAAGGCACCCGCTGCACGACCTGGCAGTACTTGTTCTTCCAACAAAGCGATACTCGCTTGCCACATCGTCGCACCACGGTCACGCGCTGCAAATCGAATCGTCTCTAGAGTCTTGTCACCCAAGCCACGTGTTGGCGTATTAACCACACGTTCAAAAGCGGCATCATCGTTACGGTTACCCATTAAACGCAGGTAGCTCAATGCATCTTTGATCTCCTGACGTTCGAAGAATCGCATACCACCGTAGATTCGGTATGGTAAGCCCGCTTGAATCAACGCTTCTTCCAGCACACGAGATTGGGCGTTATTACGATAAAGCATCGCCGTATCTTCGAGTGCACCACCTTTCTCTTGCCACTCTTTAATCTTACTTACCGTGAAGCGAGCTTCATCAAGCTCATTGTAAGCTGAGTAGACGGAGATTGGCTCACCATCGTTACCATCGGTCCACAGCTCTTTGCCCATACGCTCAGTGTTGTTTGAGATAAGCTCGTTCGATGCTTGCAAGATGGTTTTGGTTGAACGGTAGTTTTGCTCTAATCGAATCGTTGAAGCGCCTGGGAATTCGTCCAAGAACTTTTGAATATTCTCGATTTTTGCACCACGCCAGCCATAGATAGATTGGTCATCATCACCTACGATCATCACTCGACAATCAGGGCCCGCCATCATACGCAGCCAAGCATATTGGATGTTGTTGGTATCTTGGAATTCGTCGACCAAAATATGCTTAAAGCGAGCTTGGTAATGCTCACGAATGTGTTTCTTGTCGCGCAGTAGCTCGTGTGATCTCAGCAAAATCTCCGCGAAGTCCACTAGTCCAGCACGGTCACACGCTTCTTGATAAGCCGAGTAAATCTTTAACCATGTTTGAGTTACTGGATCATGGTAGGCATCAATGTGGCTCGGGCGCAGGCCTTCATCTTTCTTGCCGTTGATCCACCACGAAGCTTGCTTAGCAGGCCACTGCTTTTCATCGAGGTTTTGTGCTTTGATTAAGCGGCGTAATAGACGAATCTGATCATCGGAATCAATGATCTGGAAATCTTCTGGCAATTTTGCATCTAGGTAGTGAGCACGCAGAATACGGTGACAAATACCATGGAAGGTACCGTTCCACATGCCTGACGAGCTACCCATCATCAACTCTTCAATACGACCACGCATCTCTGCCGCCGCTTTATTGGTGAAGGTTACTGACATGATAGAGAACGGCGATGCTTGCTCGACACTCTGCAGCCAAGCGATACGATGCACCAAAACTCGCGTTTTACCACTACCAGCACCAGCCAGAATAAGTAGGTTTTCTAAAGGTGCTGCGACCGCCTCACGTTGTTTGTCGTTTAGGCCATCGAGTAAAAGCGAAGGATCTATCATTGGATATGCTCACTACTGGGTATTTATACATAAAAGTTGATTATAACCTAAACACTAGGCTGCGTTTAGAATATTAAGAAGAAAAAACAATCAAAAAATAACATCACCTAATCAAACACTTAACAGCTAAATCATCACTTATTTTGATAATTCTTATAATACTGTGAAATTATTTTCGGGTTGTTCCTATCCTTTTTAGTAAGCAAGTTAACAACTCATTAACCTGCGATGTGTAAATACTATTAAGTCTAGAGGGAATGACTATGAAAAATTCTAATCTTGCTGTTACAGCTGCAATCACAAGTGTACTAGCGTTTGGCGGTGCCGTTCTTACATCAGCACCTGCGGAAGCAGCAGCGAAAGAAAAATGCTATGGCGTATCAAAAGCTGGCCAAAATGACTGTGCAACTAAAACAAGTTCATGTGCTGGTACAGCAAAAGAAGACAACCAATCCGATGCATTCGTGGTCGTTCCTAAAGGACTATGTGGCAAGTTAACTGGTGGTAGCACTCAATCATCATAATGCCTGAAGGCATAACTGAACCACTCAGTATGGTGAGCTGAATACCAGCTCACCTCCACTACCCATTAGGAGAATCGTTGTGACTCAAACTCTTCACCCCAACGCAGGGGTTGGCCTTAGAACACCGCACTTAGATTTCTTCAGCCAGAATTCTGATTTGGTAAGTTGGTTAGAGGTTCACAGCGAAAACTACTTCTTAACCGATTCTCCACAGCGCCAACAACTCCGAGAGATTCGTAATCATCACCACATAAGTTGTCATGGTGTCGGGTTGTCTCTTGGTTCTGTTGAACGGCTCAACCAACAGCACTTATTGCAACTCAAAGCACTCATTGATGATATCGAACCTTTCTTGGTTTCTGATCATTTGAGTTGGAGCCAAACTTGCGGTCACTACTTCAATGACCTGCTACCACTACCTTACACCGAAGAAGCATTAGACGTCTTCTGTCGTAACGTCATCGATGTTCAAGACAATCTGCAGCGCCCAATGTTAATTGAGAACCCATCAAGCTACCTCGCTTTCAAGCATTCAACGATTCCAGAGTGGGAGTTTTTGGCTGAGGTACAAAAGCGCACCGAGTGTCGCCTACTGCTCGATTTCAATAATATTTTCGTCTCATCGTTTAATCATGGCTTTAGCTGTGAAGAGTATCTCAATGGCATACCAGCAAACCAAGTGGAAGAGATTCACTTGGCAGGTTTTACCAAAAAGAAGCTCGAGCAAGGTGAAATTTGGATAGACACGCACAGCAAACCCGTCTGTGATGAAGTGTGGCAACTTTACACTCAGTGGATAGAGCAACATGGCTCTCGCCACACCTTGATTGAGTGGGATTTAGATATCCCAGAGCCACGCATTCTATTGGCAGAGGCAGCCAAAGCCAGTGAAAAACTGTATCAACATGACAATCAAAGGAGTCGCGCCTCATGAGCTACTCCCTAGCGGATGTTCAATCCGAATTTGCTAATGCCCTGCGATATCAAAATGACGGCGAGCACTGCGACATCGTGAGCGATCATTTTAGCGATCAGCAACGCATCCAAATTTATCGCAATAACTTTGTGATTAGCTTAAGCGAAGTTCTCGCTGTAACTTACCCACTGACTGAGATGTTAGTTGGTGAGGAGTGCTTCCAACAAATGGCACGTCAACATGTTCTTAGTTACCCATCGACCTCTGGAGATGTCAGTGGTTATGGCGAGCACTTCGAACAAACCATACAAGCCTTTCCTGCGGTTATGGAGGCAGCGCCTTACCTTAGTGAAGTGGCACGGTATGAATGGCAAAAGGACAGTTTAGCGAGACACGCGTGTGCAACTCCACCGAATCAACAGCCTCTCTCCTGTTTAGCTTCAGTGCCACAAGAGCAGCAAGGCGCCTTGGTTTTTCACCTCAAGGATTCGGTAACGCTATTCGATTCTTGCTATGCCGTAATAGCGCTTGAACACGCTATCTACCAACAGCAACTGGAAGGTTTAGACATCAATCGCACAGAGTTTGGGATAGTCATCCGAGCTGATAATTCACAGCTCGAAAGCCACAGCCTAAACGATGAGTGCCACCAACTGCTGATTGAACTTCAATCTGGTAAAGCGCTCGGAGAAGTAACGCCTTCACTACTGCAACATTTGAATGCTGTCATGGCGCTCAACGTCATCTCAGGTTTTTCAATCAATGATGAATTGGAGACATAATATGGATAACAACACAGTCACAAACATGATGGCTCAATACGACAATTTGATTGAGAAATCTCAGGCATTTTTCGTCCCAGTGCTACTTCTTTTCTGTCGCCTTTGGGTGGCGTGGGTATTCTTCAATTCTGGGCTGACCAAGATAGCGACCTGGGATAGCACCCTCTACTTGTTTGAATTGGAATATCAGGTGCCTCTATTGCCGTGGGAATTAGCGGCCTACATGGGGACAGCTGCTGAATTGATTCTACCGGTATTCTTAGCGCTTGGTTTGTTAACACGCCCGATGGCCGCCGCGCTTTTTGTTTTCAACATCATTGCCGTCGTCTCTTACCCGGTATTATGGGACCAAGGCTTCTACGATCACCAACTTTGGGGATTGATGATTCTTATCGTCATCGTATGGGGCGCTGGACCGTTTTCATTAGATAGAGTTTTGAAGGCGCAATTTAGAGGCTAACTAAAAGATCGACCACCCCAAACGCAAAAAACCACTCAATTGAGTGGTTTCTTTTTTAACTGGCGTAAGCTTACTTTTCTAGAAAAGCCTGAAGCTCTTCAGCCGAGATGCCTTGCTCTGCTAGCTCTTTTGCTAATAGCTGAACCTGTTCACCTTTACGAGACTCTACCACGCGCTGAAATTGGTAGATGATATCTCGCAAAGTATCGATTGGAACTTGTTTTGCCGCACTGCGAATACGCTCTTCACTTTGGTTACCTAGCTCTTTAAGCAGTTTACCAAACATAACCTTTTCAGGTGCATCTTCCATTTGCTCTAAGACGCGCGCCATTTCGTAGGTTGTTAATGACATTACAGTATTTTTCCGTTGGAGACTTACGTTTCAATGAGTGACAAATATACCATGTTTTAACGTTTCGCAAACCGCCATTTGTATATTTTGCCACCCTTATTGCTTATGCCTTTGCAAACGTTGCATGCCACGACTTGCCAGACTTGCTCGCCAACACGAATAGCGCAGGAACAATCAGGAACATTTGTAGCGCGATCATCTCTTGTGACGTTAAATCAAGACGCTGCATGGTGCCAACAAGCAAGCCCGAACCACTCATTTGGAATAAGCCTAATAGCGCTGCGGCTGTACCCGCACGGTCACCAAATGGTTCCAACGCTTTACCTGCAGCCGCACCTAGAATCCAAGCAAAGCCAACAGATGATAAGAAGATAGGAAGCATGAATGCGATTGGAGTCGCATGCTCTGCAAGCACCAACATAATCACGCCCGCCAAACCTAGCATTGAGATACCAACAACCAGTGCTTTGTAGGTACCAAAGCGGTCCATAAATTTAGGAGCCGTAAACGCAGCCGCGATGTTAATCGCTGCATTAACACCAAACCAGAAAGTAAACTCTTTCATGGTTAAGCCAAGGTTCTCCATCAACACAACCGGTGCTGAGGTTACATAAGCGAGGATCACTGCCATCGCCATCAAACATAGAGTTGCGTGGAATAGGAATGAAGGTGTTTTTAATACTGACCAGTAGCGCTCTAGTTTGAACACCGCTACCTTTTCCGTCACAGGGTTCGATTCTTTCATTTGGAAGAATAAGATTGTACCGACAACGACGGCAAAACCCGCCATAAAGCTGAAGTTGGAACGCCAGCCAAATTGATGAGTTAACCAAGCGCCAAGAATCGGTGCCAATGCAGGAATAAAGCAAATAGCGCCATTAAGGTAGCTGATCATTCGGCCACTCTTCTCTGGACCAAATAGATCGCGAACCGTTGCAAAGGCAGCTACAGAAGTCGCACAAGCTCCTAAGCCTTGTAGCAGCCGAGCTATTAGCATCATATCAATCGATTGAGCTGCCCACGCCAAGCAAGCACTCAATGCATAGATACTAACACCTCCCAATGCAACGGTTCGACGTCCTAGCTTATCCGCCAAAGGGCCGGCAAATAGTTGGCCGACACCCATAGCAAACAAAAACCAAGTGATCGTATCTTGTGCTAGTGCATGTTCCACGTGAAACGCTGTCGAAATCTGTGGCAGAGCTGGCAGGTAAATATCAATAGCCAAAGGGCTAAAAAGAACCAGCATTGCCAATAAAGCAACCTGCAGTTTACTAGGGGTTGGAAGCGCGTTAGAAGGCACAAGATTCTCCGGATGAGTTAATTTAGGTGCATAATAACCAACTAAAGATATGAACAAAAATGGCATATAATCATTAGCATTATTCCAATAAGGAAACTCACATGAATATCGAGAAACTATCGCGCCTCGACCTCAATCTACTAGTTTGCTTGCAGGTGCTAATGGAAGAGCTGAGTGTTACACGCACTGCACATCGATTGTGCCTGAGCCAGTCAGCCGTGAGTAAATCATTGGCCAAACTTCGCGAACAATTTAATGACCCTCTTTTTACGCGAAGTGCACACGGCCTACGCCCAACACCCAAAGCCGTATTCCTAAAACCACGGTTGGAAACACTGATCAATCAACTTGATCTGCTTACCCAACCTGAGACGTTCATTCCTAACAATAGTGACCACAGTTTTCATATTGCAGCAGTGGAAAGTGTCTACCCGTTGATTCTTCCTCACTTCTTACCTGCGATCTTTCGCCAAGCGCCGAAGGTGAATATCAACACCCACGCTTGGACAGAACAAACCTTTAAAAAGTTACAACTTGGTGAGTTAGATATCGGCCTTACAGGCAAAGACATCGATATCAATGATGCGCGCCTGACCATGCTGCCACCAGATGATATCTGCGAGCAAGAGATCTATCGTGACGCGCAGATGTGTGTATTGAGGCGCAACCATCCCGCTTTAAGTGGTCAATGGGATCTGGAAACCTATCTGGCACAGCGCCATGTTCAAGTAAGGTGTGACGGTAACGATCGTTGGCTACTCGACTACAAGTTGGCAGACCTCGGCCATCAACGCGACATCGCTATCTCTGTGCCCGACTTCAACAGCGCGGCGAGCCTATGTACCTACACCGACTTTGTATTTACCGCACCAAGCCACTTCACCCATCTGGTTGCGAAACAGCTCGACTTAGTGGTTGTGCCTCTACCAATGGAGTTCCCACCAATGGCATACACTCTGTTTTGGCACCGTGATAGAGAAAACGACCCAGCCTTAACTTGGCTGCGAGATATCATCAAAGAAAAAACTCTG
Source organism: Vibrio sp. Makdt (assembly GCF_027587015.1). NCBI lineage: Bacteria > Pseudomonadati > Pseudomonadota > Gammaproteobacteria > Vibrionales > Vibrionaceae > Vibrio > Vibrio sp. Makdt. Next base: position 10,708 of record NZ_JAPPTH010000035.1, on the reverse strand, counting down.
CACCTTAGATAAAAATGGCGTACAGCGTTTGCAGCAAACGAACAAAAGCGCTAGCTTATTGACCTAATAAGTCCCCTCACAGGTATATCGGCTGTGAGTGTTAACAAGGACCCTCACAATAAGGATAAACACAGATGCACAATATCACTGCGGAACGCGTTACTGCGGTTCGAGCTTGGCTTGAAGCAAACCACTTAGATGCTGTTATCATTCCACATGAAGACGAGTACTTAGGTGAATACGTTCCAGCTCATAACGAGCGACTTCACTGGCTAACCGGTTTCACTGGTTCTGCAGGTGCGGCTGTTATCACTCGCGAAAACGCGGCTATTTTTGTTGATGGTCGCTATACCGTTCAGGTTCGCAAGCAAGTACCTGGTGAGCTATTCGAGTATCGTCATCTTATTGAAGAACCAGCTTTAGATTGGATCATCAATTCACTAGCACAAGGCAGTAAAGTTGCATTCGACCCACGCATGCACACGGCGGCTTGGTTGAAAGGCGCACAAGCTAAGCTGGCTGATAAAGTAGAACTCACAACACTAGCGGCAAACCCGATTGATGAGCTTTGGTCTGATCGCCCAGAGCCTGTTGTATCCGATGTTCGCCTCATGGCCACTGACGCCGTTGGCCAATCAAGTGAAAGCAAACGCGCTGAAATTGCTGGCCTACTAAAAGCCAAAGGTGCTGATGCCGCTATCCTTACTGAACTGGATTCAATCTGCTGGTTACTCAACATTCGTGGTTTAGACGTATCTCGTCTACCAGTCGTGTTATCTAACGCCATCATTCACTCCGATGAAAGTGTCGATTTCTTCTTAGATCCAGCGCGCATTCCTGCAGGCTTTGAACCACACGTTGGTAATGGCATTCGTGTTTCTCACCCATCAGAGCTTGAAGCTCGCCTTCAATCTTTAGAGGGTAAAAATGTGTCAGTTGATTCAGGCACAAGCAATGCTTGGTACACGCTTGTTCTACAAAACGCTGGTGCTCATATCATTGAAGCCGCTGACCCATGCCTAATGCCAAAAGCCGCGAAGAACGAAACTGAAATTGCAGGCATGAAAGCGTGTCACATCCGTGATGGCGTGGCGATGGCGAAATTCCTATCTTGGATTGATGCAGAAGTGGCGCAAGGTAACCTGCATAACGAAGCGGTACTAGCAGACAAAGTACAGTCATTCCGCGAGCAAGATCCAACCCTAATGGACCTAAGTTTCGACACAATTTCAGCGGCAGGCGGAAACGCAGCCATGTGTCACTACAACCATGAGAACCAGCCTGAGCCGGGTCAGCTAGAGATGAACACTCTGTACCTAGTCGATTCAGGCGGTCAATACCTAGATGGCACAACAGACATCACACGTACTATCGCAATTGGCCAACCAAGCGAAGAAATGATTCAACAGTTCACTCTTGCACTTAAGGGCCACATCGGTATTGCACGCGCTCGCTTCCCACAAGGTACTCGTGGTTTCCAACTGGATATCCTAGCGCGCCAGCACTTATGGGCAGAAGGCTTCGACTATGACCACGGTACTGGTCACGGCGTTGGCCACTTCCTAAGTGTTCATGAAGGTCCGCAAAGCATCTCTAAAAAGCTAATCGATGTCCCTCTTGTTGAAGGTATGGTGTTATCAAATGAGCCAGGTTACTACCGTGCTGATGAGTTTGGTATCCGTATCGAAAACCTAGAACTGGTTGTTGAGCTGCCAACTCAAGGTGACTTCTCAGTGCTAACGTTTGAATCGCTAACACGTTGCCCTATCGACAAGCGCAACATCAGCGTCGATCTACTGACACGTCCGGAACTTGCATGGCTAAACGACTACCACCAAAAGGTGTGGAACGATGTTAGCCCACTAGTTGAAGGTGATACGTTAGAGTGGCTACGCCAAGCAACAACGCCACTAGCTCACGCTTAATGCCTAAATAGATAGGCAACTTAGTCAAACCAGTTTAGCTAAGTTAGATACGAAAACGGCTACCTAAAGGTAGCCGTTTTTATTTGTCGCTTTCACATCACTGATGTTTCACGTGGAACATCAGCCAAGCTGTTATACCAAACTGGATAAGTAGGTGATCAGATAATTGCGCAGGAAAAATCGCTTAGAGCAAGGCATAGATTGCAGCTAGCTAGTTGGCCTACCTACAAAATCTATAACGATGCTATCAGCGATTTTAACTAGCAAGAATGTCCAGATACTTATTTAGATTGGTATTAGTTAGCCTGAGTAAGCACTGTGCCAATCTCGCCACACCGGGTCGAAGCCACGTTGACGAATCATGGCTTCAACATCAGCTGCACTTCTCTCATCACTTATCTCAAACTGCTCAAGCTCTTCCTCACCCGAAGCATAACCGCCCGGTTGAGTTTTTGACGCGGCAGACATACTAGTGATGCCTAACGGCAGCACGTTATCGCGGAACGTTGCAGATTCACGAGTCGAAAGAGACAACTCAACCTCAGGGTTTAATAGTCGATAAGCACAGATAAGTTGAACTAGCTGTTTGTCGCTCATGATCGACTTAGGTTGCAAACCACCCTCACAAGGACGAAGACGTGGGAAAGAAATCGAGTAACGCGTTTGCCAGTACGTACGTTCAAGATAGTCTAAATGGGCGGCCACGAAGAAGCAGTCGGTTCGCCAATCTTCCAAACCAATCAAAGCACCAATTCCTATCTTATCAATACCCGCTTTTGCCAGACGATCTGGCGTTTCGAGCCGGTATTCAAAATCCATTTTGTTACCTCGCAAGTGGTGCTCAGCGTAGGTACTTGGGCTATATGTTTCTTGGTAAACCATCACCGCATCTAAGCCGAGTGTTTTAAGTTCCGCGTAATCATCTTGATCAAGCGGCTGCACTTCCATCGCGAGGTAATTAAATTGCGCTTTGATATTCGGCAACACCTCTCGAAAGTATTTCATACCAACTTTCGTTTCGTGTTCGCCGGTAACCAACAACACGCTATCGAACTTCATCTTTTTGATGGCTGCGCTCTCAGCATCAATTTCATCTAAAGTTAATGTGCGACGCTTGATGCGGTTCTCCATCGAAAAACCACAATACGTACACGCATTCGCACACAAGTTAGATAGATACAAAGGAATATAAAGCGACATCGTATTACCGAACCGCTTACGTGTTAGCGCCAACGATTGTTGTGCCATCTGCTCTAAATAAGGTTCTGCCGCTGGAGAGATCAAAGCCTTAAAGTCTTCTAAGTCGCGTTTGGGTTTACTCAGAGCACGTTCAACATCCGCTGCCGTTTTACTGAAGATCGACATACCAATGTCATCCCAGTTGAGTTGTTTAAATCGATCAACAAACGTCATGGCAATACTACTCGTCTAGGAATGAGGTTAACGGGCTGGAAGCAACCGCATGAGATACCTGACCAGCGAGACCTGCAAGGTAAGCCATACGCCCCGCTTCCACTGCCAACTTAAAGGCAATCGCCATTTCAACGGGCTGTTGAGAAGCAGCAATCGCAGTATTAACTAACACAGCGTCAGCACCCATCTCCATTGCACGCGCCGCATGTGATGGAGCACCAATGCCCGCATCTACAATCACAGGGACGTTCGCTTGGTCGATAATAATCTCTAAGAAGTCCGCCGAAGCGATACCTTTGTTCGACCCAATCGGCGCACCTAACGGCATAACCGCAGCACAACCCACCTCTTCCAATCGTTTACACAACACTGGGTCAGCATGACAGTAAGGCAACACAACGAAGCCGTCTTTCACCAGTTGCTCAGCCGCTTTTAATGTCTCGATTGGGTCTGGCATCAAATATTTTGGATCTGGGTGAATTTCCAGTTTGAGCCAATTTGTGCCTAGAGCTTCGCGAGCCAAGTGCGCAGCAAAGATGGCATCCTTCGCGTTCTTAGCCCCAGAGGTATTCGGAAGTAGATTTACGCCGGCATCAATAATGGGCTGTAAAATATCGTCTTGCTCAGAACGAATATCGACTCTCTTCAGTGCCATGGTTGCCAGTTGAGAACCTGAAGCCTCGATAGCACTCGCCATCAAATGCTTGTTGGCGAACTTGCCTGTGCCAGTGAACAGTCGTGATTGGAATGTTTTATCTGCGATGGTTAACATGGTTAGCCCCCTGCAATAGCTTGAAAAAGAGAGATAGAATCGCCTTCATTGACGATGGTTTGTTGCCACTGGCTGCGCGGGACAACCGCGTTATTGATAGCGAATACACACCCTAAGTCAGGTAGCGAAAGCGAATGAATAATATCTGCAAGAGAAGATGATTGCGCGACCTGCTCTGGTTGCTCGTTTATTGAAATAGTTATGTTGCTCATAGTGCTTCTTCTTCTAAATTATTGGTCACTGACGAATTGCACACCGGACATTCGATATCTTGCGTAACCATTAGGTTTTGCCAGTTCATAGTCTTACCGTCGAACAGCTTGAGCTGATGTGTCGCCACTTGAAACTCGCCACTGCTAATGTGCTGAATAGCAGCAAGAGCTTGGAGGTTTCCTATAGTCCCGACTACCGGTCCAATGATGCCACTATCACTACAACGCATTGTTTGTGGATGGTGGTCAAACGGGAAAAGACAGTGGTAACAGCCCTGCTGGTTTTGGTAATCGAAGACAATAAACTGACCTTTCCAACCAATTGCGGAGCCTGATATCAATGGTGTGTTAGCCTCGAAACACGCTTGGTTAACTTGCTGGCGTGTGACGAAGTTGTCGGTACAGTCCAACACAACATCAGCTAGCATCACTTCAAGCTTTAACTGGCTTTCGGCCATTCGCTTGTTGATTGTCCTAACTTGGCTTCTACCATTTAGCTCACTCAGTTGTAGTTTCAATGCATCGACTTTAGCTGTACCAAGATCGCTTTCTTTGAACGCGACCTGTCGTTGTAGATTGGATGAGTCGACACAATCATCATCAACCAACACGATTTTGCCGATGCCAGACGCTGCTAGATAAAGAGCCGCAGCATTCCCCAAACCACCACAACCAATCACTAACACATGACCGTTTAGTAGATTTCGTTGTCCTTGTTCACCAATTTCAGGCAATGCGATTTGGCGTTGATAGCGTACAAATTCAAAGTCACTCAGCATGACTTAACTCCTGACGACCCTCTTCATTAACGGTTGAAGAGTTGCCATTCATAAGAGCTTCGAAAAACTCAATAACCGCTTTTGGATCTTCCGCCAACGTAATTGCACGCACTACCGCGAGGCTCGAGACACCACAATCCCATACCTGCTCTGCCGTCGATTGGTCAATCCCACCAATAGCCACGGTCGGATAACCAACAAGTTCTTCACTGTATGGAATGGTATCTATAAGCTGCTGGTAAAGAGCTAAACGCACTAGGCCCTGCGGCTTCGATGGCATCTGCTTCGTGGTGGTTGGGAAGATATGTCCCAACGCGATGTAACTTGGGTTTATTTGAACGATGCGTAACAACTCATAGTAGCCATGTGTCGATAGACCTATCTTGATGCCCGCTTTACTCAGCTGTGAAAGGTTCGACTCTTCAATATCCTCTTGTCCCAAGTGAACACCAAAAGCGCCATGTTTGAGTGCAAGTTGCCAATAGTCATTGATAAAAACTTGAGCCTTGTATTGTCTACCTAGTGCGATAGAACGTGTGACTTGATGTTCCAAATCCGCTTGCTGAGGATTCTTAATTCGCAGTTGCACCGTATTGATTCCAAGCTTAAGCAGCCTTTCAATCCAATCAACATCATCGACAACTGGGTATAACCCGAGGCTTTTCTTCGTCAAATCAGGGAATGAAAGTGACGTTCCTTGATGAGTCCAACCAACGCTAATACCTAAACGCTTGTCTTCCAACACTGGAATTGGGAACTCTTGGTAATGGCTTGGCCATGTTCCACGTGAAACATTAGACGCTGCACGCGCTAGAACCAATGCATCTTCTAGTGGGAAATCTAGAGCCAATAACGTTAGTAACCACGAAAAGTGATGGCGTCTATCTATTGCTTGAGGGTCGTTGGTAATACTTTTGATAGCTCGATTGGCGTTTAAGTGTGACCAAATATCTAACACAGCGGCGTCATTGGTTACCCCAACATGTATCGTATTCGGGTGTTGTGCTAAAGCATCGCGAACATCTGTCAGCGATAAAGACTCGTCATAACTTACGATATGATCAAGCGAGCTGAGCTGATCCGCTTTAACTGAAACGACATCGGAAGCAAAGCCAATAGCAAGTGAGTGATGAGAATCAACGATAGAGAAGTATTGAGTTGGGCTGACACCCAACTCAACTGCATCGGTTGCTAAACCTTGTCGCTTAGCAACCAATAGACAGTGTTGAACCTCTCCCGTTAACTCAATATATTGAGATGGGATCAGAATTTTCACTGTCATTACTCCTCTAATTGAGCTTCTTTCGCACCAACGGCTGGGTGATAAAGTTCAGAGCCAGTATCACGGAACTCTTGTGATTTTTGACGCATCCCTTCCAACGGGTTATCTAGCATCTTAATCTCGATAGCCTGATCCGCTGCTACTTGTTCTGTGTCTTTCGCGTACTCTCTCACTTCCTGAGAAATCTTCATCGAGCAGAACTTAGGTCCACACATAGAACAGAAATGCGCAACCTTACCTGATTCTTGTGGCAAGGTTTCATCATGGAAAGAGCGGGCTGTATCTGGGTCTAGTGCTAGATTAAATTGGTCTTCCCAACGGAATTCAAAGCGCGCTTTAGAAAGCGCATTGTCACGGATTTGTGCTCCTGGATGCCCTTTTGCCAAGTCAGCAGCGTGCGCCGCTAGCTTGTAAGTAATCAAGCCAGTCTTAACATCCTCTTTGTTTGGCAAGCCTAAGTGCTCTTTTGGGGTCACGTAACAAAGCATCGCACAACCATACCAACCGATCATCGCGGCACCAATACCAGAGGTGATATGGTCGTAACCAGGGGCAATGTCTGTAGTCAGCGGGCCTAATGTATAAAAAGGCGCTTCATGACAATGCTCTAGTTGCTCATCCATATTCTCTTTGATCATGTGCATCGGAACGTGTCCAGGGCCCTCAATTATCACCTGTACATCATATTCCCACGCCACTTTCGTCAGTTCACCTAAGGTGCGAAGTTCAGCAAATTGAGCCTCGTCATTGGCATCAGCAATAGAGCCCGGGCGCAGGCCATCACCTAATGAAAGCGCAACATCGTACTTCGCACAGATCTCACAAATCTCGCGGAAGTGGGTGTATAAGAAGCTTTCTTGGTGATGAGCAAGACACCATTTAGCAATGATAGAACCACCACGAGAGACAATGCCGGTAACACGCTTAGCCGTCATAGGGACATAGCGAAGAAGCAAGCCAGCATGAATCGTAAAGTAGTCGACGCCCTGCTCTGCTTGCTCAATTAAGGTGTCACGCATCACTTCCCAATTAAGGTCTTCAGCCACACCGTTCACTTTCTCAAGTGCTTGGTACATAGGAACAGTACCAATTGGCACTGGGCTATTACGTAGAATCCACTCTCGTGTTTCGTGTATATTTCGACCAGTCGACAAGTCCATCACAGTGTCGCCGCCCCATCGGGTTGACCAAACTAACTTCTCAACTTCTTCTTCAATCGAAGAGCTTACAGAAGAGTTACCGATATTGGCGTTCACCTTCACTAAGAAGTTTCGGCCAATAATCATAGGTTCTGATTCTGGGTGGTTGATGTTTGAAGGGATAATTGCTCGACCTTCAGCAACCTCTTTGCGCACGAACTCAGGGGTAATTTCTTTCGGTAGGTTTGCGCCAAAGTTATGGCCAGGGTGTTGGTGGTTCAGTTGCTCATCTGCGAACTTCTGACGCCCCATATTCTCGCGAATCGCAATGTATTCCATCTCAGGGGTAATAATCCCCTTACGAGCATAGTGCAACTGAGTCACACATTGCTCGCCAGTCGCACGACGAATTCTAGGCAGATTTCCGTAACGAAGCTCGTCTAAGGTTTCGTCCTCTAGGCGCTCTTTGGTATAAACAGAGCTAACATCACCTAATAGCTCGGTATCACCACGCTCTTCGATCCACTTCTCTCTTAGCTTTGGAAGGCCGTTATAAAGGTTTATCTCGTGCGTTGGGTCGGTATAAAGACCGGAGGTGTCATAGACGTGAATAGGAGCATTAGGTTCAAATACAGGCTCTTTTTTGGTACCACCAACAAGGCTATCAGCGAGTGATATCTCTCGAACTGGGACTTGAATGTCCTCTCGAGAACCTTGGATGTAAGCTTTCTTTGAATTTGGATAAGGTTGTACTGATAAAGAATCGATGAAATTCTTCGCTTCCAGTCTTGCTTGTTTACGACTCGACATAGCATTTTTCCTTGGCTTTTAGCCATTATTTATTGGGATAAAAATGCTTGACGGATTGATGCTACAAGAGGGATCACGGTAAGAAATACAGTTGTGATCTGGTGATAGATCTCTAGAGGGATTCTAGTTAGATATCTACTCTTGTTCCCTTCGCAGGTATTAGCCTGATCAGGTTCAACGGATCCCGAGTTAACGGTCTCAGCCATATGGCACTCCGACAAGTACGATCGAGTATATAAAAACGACTTGGATAAACCAAGCCGAGTTGTTAACAAATCGTAAGAAAGTTTTAAGACTTTATCAAAAGTTGGAAGCCGATCCATGCGGCTGAAATACTGAGTACTACATTAAGCAGCACATTAAGCCCCATCTTGAAAAATGCGCCTTGCTGCATGAGAAGCACGTTATCCATCGAAAAAGTGGAGAATGTAGTCAAGGCACCAAGGAAGCCCAAGCCAATAATCTGTCTCCAGGGTTCAGTTGCAACCATCTCATTTTCGAACGCGGCGATCAGTAATCCCATAATCAAAGAGCCAATCACGTTAACAGTTAGCGTACCATAAGGAAAACCTCGTCCTAACATCACTACGCATAACTCGGAAATCAGATAACGTGAACAAGCACCAAAAGCGCCACCAATAGCGATAAAACCAAGAATAGATAACTGACCCATGAATCCTCCCAAACAATAATCCCTATATTCTAGCTTTAACGCCAATAAAAGCGAGGGTGGAAACTAAGAATGTATGCGCAAATATTAAACGTTACAGGTGTCACTTAACTTCGATATAACCCATCAGTCCTGTTTTCATATGTTCAATCACATGACAGTGATACATCCAACGTCCGGGGTTATCTGCCACAAATGCCGCTTTAGCTCGACCGTTCTTTCCAAGTAACACGGTATCTGTATGAAAAGGTTCTGCAATCTTTTTGCCGTCCAACTCAAGTACCGTGAACGTATGACCATGAATATGGATCGGGTGATGGTATTGGGTAACATTCTTAAGATCGAATATATAAGTCTTGCCGAGCTCTAATGTAGCGAGTGGTTCTGGGATATTGTCTCTACTCATCCCCTCCCAGGCTCTTTTATTGGTCAGCCAAAACTTAGGCATGGATTTCCCGTCTTTGGAAACCGGCGACACCGCCCCTTCCCACTCAAACACAAAATCGATCTCTTCCGCATTAGCGAGATCTAACTTAGGTACAGGGTTAAGAGGTAATAGCGGAAGTGTTTGGCCTTCTATGAGCGTGGAATCTACAACCTCAAATTCACACAAGGAAAAAGGAAAACGCCCCTTCATTTGCAGCACATTCACTCGCTCACCAGCCTTTGGAGCAATCAGACCGATGTCGACACGCATACCTGGGCCGATTTTATGTTCAGTCAACCTGTAAGGTGTCTTTATCGGGTTACCATCTATAGCAATAACCCATGCCTCTGCACCTTCAACAGCGATAGGATAAGTGATCGTATTGTCGACATTAGCGATACGAAGCCTAGTCGTTGCGTGCTGCTTTAACTGATAAGTAGGCTCATGTACTCCGTTAACACTACTCCACTCCCCTGGAGTGCCCATACGAGCGCTAAGACGCGGGACCATTAAATCTTTCCACTGACCTTGCTTATCGAGATGCCAGTGTTTAAGCATCAAAGCATGCTCTTCATCGAACTGAACTGGAGCACTCTCTTCAACAACAATTAGGCCGACCAAGCCCATACCAAGTTGTTTAATGCTGTTCATGTGCGGGTGGTACCAGAACGTACCCGCGTCCGGTGGCGTAAATTCATAGACGAACGTTTCAGCGGGCATAATTGGTGGCTGGCTCAAGAAAGGCACACCGTCCATTTCGATAGGGATTCTTAATCCATGCCAATGAATTGTGGTTGGTTCTGATAGTTTATTGGTGAAGCGAATCGTAACTTTTTCGCCCTGTCGACAACGAATTGTTGGCGCAGGGATCTGACCATTGAACCCCAAAACGTTAGTAGTAAACCCTGGTACAATTTCAGCAGTCGAAGGCTCAGCAGTTAAGTCATAAACATACCCTCCCTTCTCATCAACCGATCGCTTCATAGAACAAGCAGGGAGAACTGTGAGTGCAGATATAGCGAGAGATGATTGAATAAATTTACGACGAGAGATATCCATATTTGCAGCCTTTTAGTAGTAACGACCAAAATGTAACAAAATATTGAGAATAATTCTCATAAAGAAATGAAGTTTGTGCTTTGGCTATTAATAAAAAAGGCTGAGATAAGTAAGCACTTACATTACCTCGTCAGAATGAGCGGAACGAGGGAATAATTGACTGGAATTTAGACCGGTAAAAAGCAAAAAGGCTCTAGCATTTCTGCTAGAGCCTTAAATA
>NZ_JAPPTH010000034.1:0-41097 GCF_027587015.1 Vibrio sp. Makdt | reverse complement strand
AAAAGGCGAATTTGGAGCGATACATCGGGTTCGAACCGATGACCTCAACCTTGGCAAGGTTGCGCTCTACCAACTGAGCTAGTATCGCATTAGAAAAGGTCTTTCACCTTTTGATTACCGCTTTCGCCGTAACCTACAAATTGGAGCGATACATCGGGTTCGAACCGATGACCTCAACCTTGGCAAGGTTGCGCTCTACCAACTGAGCTAGTATCGCATAGAAAGGTCTCTCACCTTCTGATTACCGCTTTCGCCATAATCTACAAATTGGAGCGACACACGAGGTTCGAACTCGTGACCTCAACCTTGGCAAGGTTGCGCTCTACCAGCTGAGCTAGTGTCGCATTCTGAAAACGTCTTTCGCCGTTCAGGGCTGCGAATTATAAGAGCATTTTTTTGTGATGCAAGTCCTTAATGCAAAATTACGAAACTTTTTATTCAACTGCTGTAAAAGCACACAGATTTGCAAAAAAATTGGCTCTTATGTCCCTGAAAAGTTAGACAAACGTGATCAGTTTATCCGGCTAGATGTTAATAATTGTTTTTCGGTAGTATTGCAGTTCGGCAATTGACTCGCGAATATCGTCTAATGCTAAGTGGCTTCCTGACTTAGAAAAACCATCTAATACTTCAGGTTTCCAACGACGAGCTAGCTCTTTTAGGGTGCTTACATCGACATAGCGGTAGTGGAAGTACTCTTCTAATTCAGGCATGTGCTTGTATAGGAAGCGGCGGTCTTGGCCAATGCTGTTACCACAAATCGGCGATTTACCTTTTGGTACCCACTTTTCAAGAAACGCGATCGTCTGTTCGATAGCGTCTTGCTCAGTGATGGTGCTTTCTTGAATACGCTTCACTAGCCCGCTGCCAGTGTGCGTCGTTGTACACCACTCGTCCATCTTGTCTAATTCACTCTGAGGTTGGTGAATAGCCAAAACAGGTCCTTCAGCAAGGATGTTAAGCTCACTATCAGTCACGATAGTCGCAATTTCAATAATTTTATGAGTTTCAGGATCCAGTCCTGTCATCTCTAGATCTACCCAAATTAGGTTCTGATCGCTAAAGGACATAAGGCGTCGCCTATTTGTTTATGTTTAAAAGAGGTACTATACCCAAATAACTATACTCAAACTAGCTTTAGGACCATCGAAATCAAATGGCACCAGCAACACCAGTTTGAGTTCCCAATCATCAAGTTAGATGTGTTAAGTGAAAAATTGTGGCTAAAAAAAAGAAGTTAACTAAAGGTCAGGTACGTCGTGTACGTAGCAACCAGAACAAGCGACTCAAGAAAGAAGATTCTATCCAGTGGGATGAGAACATGCTTGGTGGCACCAAAAGCGGACTCGTGATTACACGCTTTGGTCAACATGCTGATATCGAAGATCTTGAAACAAACGAAGTTCATCGTTGTAACTTACGCCGTAGTATCGAGACTTTAGTTTCTGGTGACCGAGTGACTTGGCGTGCAGGCTTAGAGTCGATGGCTGGTATTTCAGGTGTTGTGGAAGCGGTTGAACCAAGAACCTCAATGCTGACTCGCCCTGATTACTACGACGGCCTAAAACCGGTTGCGGCTAACGTAGACCAGATGGTTATCGTGTCTGCTGTACTTCCAGAGCTATCGCTTAATATTATCGACCGTTACTTAATTGCTTCAGAAACAGTAAAAATCGCACCGCTTGTTGTACTCAACAAGGTCGACCTACTGACTGAAGAGCAAATTGCTGAGTACCAAGAGACACTGAAAATTTACGAAGAGATCGGCTACAAAGTGATGTTCGTGAGTAAAGAGTCTGGCTACGGCATTAAAGAGCTAGAAGCTGAACTTAAAGGCCGTATCAACATCTTTGTTGGCCAATCTGGTGTAGGTAAGTCGAGCCTAGTGAATGCGCTAATGCCGACACTCGACATCGAAGAAGGTGAAGTTTCTGAAAACTCAGGCCTTGGTCAGCACACTACTACAGCAGCTCGCTTGTACCACTTCCCTTCAGGTGGTGACCTAATCGATTCACCTGGAGTTCGTGAGTTTGGTCTATGGCACTTAGAAGCCGATGAAATCACCGAAGCTTTCGTTGAGTTCAAGCCTTACCTTGGCGGCTGTAAGTTCCGCGATTGTAAGCACAATGATGATCCAGGCTGCATCCTGCGTGAAGCCGTTGAGGATGGGAAGATCAGTCGACTACGCTTCGACAACTACCACCGCATCATTGAGAGCATGGTCAACAACAAAGACAACCGTCAGTATTCACGAAACAAAAAAGCGGACCTTTAATCGCGTTTTTGTGAACAAATATGTGCAGTTACTGACAATTGGCGCGAATTTAAGTAACATCTCGCGCCCTAAAGCGTCATCGACAGATTGAATTGAAAAACACATAGCATTGGAAAATTAATACAATGGATAAGATTAAAGTTGGATTGCAGTACTGGATTCCACAACATGGACTAACTCGTCTAGTCGGCAAACTGGCGTCTGCTAAAGCGGGCGGCTTAACGACAGCGATCATCAATTGGTTCATCAAACAATACAAAGTAAACATGGATGAAGCGCTACATAGCGATCCAAAACACTTTAAAACATTCAATGAATTCTTCGTACGTGAATTGAAAGACGGTATGCGCCCTATCGCTGAAGGTGACTCTGTTATCGTTCACCCAGCCGACGCTCGCGTAAGCCAATTTGGCCCAATCACTGACGGTCAACTGATTCAAGCGAAAGGCCACGACTACTCTGCTCGTGAGCTGCTAGGTGGTGATGCAGGTCTTGCTGAAGAGTTTAAAGACGGTGAATTCGCAACGCTTTACCTATCTCCAAGTGATTACCACCGCGTACACATGCCATGTGATGGTACACTGCGTCAGATGATCTACGTTCCAGGTGACCTTTTCTCTGTTAACCCATTAACAGCTGAGAACGTTCCAAACCTATTCGCACGTAACGAGCGCGTAGTGTGTATCTTCGATACGGAATTTGGCCCAATGGCACAAGTGCTGGTTGGCGCAACTATCGTAGGTAGCATCGAGCAAGTATGGGCTGGCACGATTACTCCACCACGTGGTAACTCTGTGTACAAATGGGATTACCCAGCACAAGGCGATAAAGCAATCATCTTGAAGAAAGGCGAAGAAATGGGTCGCTTTAAGCTTGGTTCAACGGTTATCAACCTATTTGCGAAAGGTGCAATCAAGTTCGACGACACGATGCAAAATGGCGAGAAAACGGTTCTTGGTACGCCTTACGCGCACATCGCTGGTAAAGAAGTTGAGACTGAAGCTGTTGATTCAGTAGAGAACACAGACCAAGCGTAATAATTTGAGTAAACTCATTTAGCTTTCAAGGCACGTTATTTGAATGAATAACGTGCCTTTTTATTACCCAGCCCTCTAACCTTCCAATACCCCTAAGCCCTGACCTAAAAGAGCAATGCATAAATCAGCGCTATAAAAGATTGACCAAAAACAAAACAGTTGCCGAAACCTTAAACAACTTTTTGATTTTCCAACCCGTCTCCAAGTACCAAAAATCCAGATAACTTACTCTATTTGAAGATATTTTATTCATAGGGTCTTTGTACATGCCTAAACTCAATGTTGGCGTTCTGGTCAAGCTGTTGATTTGTTTTGCGATTCCCTTGGGCGTGTTATTCATGCCAATAGATTCAATACCTGTCGATGACCTGACGCTGATTCAACACCGCCTGCTAGCGATATTTCTACTTGCTGCCCTACTTTGGGTACTTGAACCCGTTCCAGTTTTCGCCACCTCAATACTGATCATTGCACTTGAACTGGTGATGATTTCCGACAAAGGTCTGCACCTATTTCGAAATCCACCAGCGGGACACGATCTCGGTGAATTAATTAAATATACCGACATATTCGGTGCATTTTCATCACCAATCATCATTCTATTCATGGGTGGCTTTGCTCTCGCAATCTCGGCATCTAAGTACGAACTCGATAACAACCTAGCTCGAGTGCTGCTGAAACCATTCGGTACAGAACCGCGCTTCATCATGCTTGGCTTAATGCTGATCACCGCCGTGTTCTCAATGTTTATGTCGAATACCGCAACCACTGTCATGATGCTAGCTCTGCTTGGGCCTATCGTAGCTTCTGCACCAAAAGGCGATATGGGGATCAAAGCACTCGTATTGTGTATTCCGATTGCCGCTAATACTGGTGGTATCGCAACACCAATCGGTACGCCTCCCAATGCCATCGCACTGCAATACCTGACCGGTGAAAACACCATCGACTTCCTGAGCTGGATGATGATGGGCTTACCCTTTGTGATCATCCAGCTCACCATTGCTTGGTTCCTTCTTCAGAAAATCTTCCCTTCCACGCAGAAAAACATGGTGCTTAAACTCGATGGGCAATTCAGAAAGAGCTGGCGAGCAATCGTGGTTTACGTCACCTTTGCCGCCACCATCTTATTGTGGATGACCACCAAGCTGCACGGCATGAACACCTATGTGGTCTCTATCATTCCACTGGCGGTCTTCACTTTGACCGGCATCATGGGTAAAGAAGAGCTCAAGCTGATCAACTGGGATGTGTTGTGGCTAGTCGCCGGTGGTATTGCGATTGGTATCGGCTTAGATAAAACAGGCTTGGCCTCTGCATTAGCACACGCGATAGACTATGAGTCGCTGTCCCCTGCAGCTGTAGTCATCACGCTATCCATCGTGTGTTGGTTAATGGCAAACTTCATGTCGAACACCGCTACGGCCAACTTACTAATGCCAATAGCCGCTGCGATTGGCGCATCGATGGAAAGCCTAGTTGCGATTGGTGGCTTACAAGGATTATTGGTTGTGGTTGCCTTCTCAGCATCACTCGGCATGATTCTTCCAGTATCGACACCACCCAACTCACTGGCTTACTCAACCGGGCTTATCGAAAGCAAAGACATGGCGAAGATGGGGATCATCTTGGGGATTGTCGGCTTGTTGATGGTTTACCTCGCGTTGTTCATCATCACCTAAAAGACGTTCAACGATCACCCTTACTCCGGACTAAGGCGCTAAATGTAAATTTAGCGCTTTTTTCGATCTATACCACTCCACCCCAAGCAATTAACTAACATTTCAATCAACAGGTAACTGTGATTTTACTTCACTGTTTTACAAAAAGCAGAGCCAATATATTAAGAATTTATGATTTCAAACACAGTCATTCAGCCTAAGACAGCGGCACTATACACGCATCAGAGACACATCAATTCACCATCAAGTACGTCACTGTAGTTAGGTTTTTGTCTAATCAGAGAGGAATGGACCTTGAGACATACTATTAAATTTAAAATTCAGATCGCCATTGCGATCATTATCGCCGTCGTGAGTGGCACCCAAGCTTGGATATCGGTTACCCAGCTAACTCAAGAGACTGAAGTCGCGATCAACCAAGAAATGAAGAATGTCAGTGTAGGGACGACCAACTACATTGCCGACTGGCTCTCGACTCGCAGTGACATGATGCTGGCCAATGAGCCAACCATTTCAAGCAACAGTAACTCAGACCGCGAATTATTGATCACCAAACAAGCCGGGCAGTTCTTGTCTGTTTATGCTGGTTTTAGCGATGGCACGATCGCTTATGGTGATAAAACGGAAAGTTGGCCAGCAGACTACGACCCTCGCACGCGTCCATGGTACAAAGATGCGAATACCGCATCCGAGCTGATCATTACTGAACCGTATCAAGATTTCGATGGCAGTATCGTCATCAGCTTTGCGAAAGCCTTTAGCGGCCAAAAGCAGGGCGTACTGGCTGCGGACTTAACCGTGACGAGCATTATCGATACGGTTCTCAACGTAAAACTGGATAACGATGGCTTCGCCTTCTTGGTGGATGGTAACAACAACATCGTTGCGTACAGCGATGAAGCATTAAGTCAGAAGCCACTCACAAGCTTAAATCCAGAGCTGACCGCAAACCGAGTGTCACAACTGATTCAGAACCAAACGATCACCACATTGGCTTGGCCGAGTCAGGGAGATAAGTTGGTTTACATTGCTAACGTGCCGAATACCGATTGGTCTCTGGGCATTGTTATCGATAAAGAGCTGGCGTTCTCTGCGGTCACTGATGCGATTCAATTCATCGCCCTAACCTCACTTATTCTGTACATCGTGATTTCAATCGCTAGCACCATGGTCATCAATCGACTGCTTTACCCATTACAAACCTTGTCAGAAGCGCTGACCCAGCTTGCTCAAGGTCGAGGTGATCTTACTCAACGAATCGATATCACCCGCATGGATGAGATAGGTAAGCTTGCTGAGCTGGTGAACCAATTCTTAAGTCAAATGCAGAGCATGCTGAAAGGTGTCGTTGAGCATAGCCACGATTTAAACAACCACGCCGAAAAAGCCAACCAGTTGGCAACGCAATCCTCGATTCGTGTGGAGAATCAACAAAACGATATCAACCAGATTGCGACTGCAATTCATGAGATGTCGGCTACCGCAGCCGAAGTGGCGAGCCATGCAGAATTAACCGCATCCGCTTCTCAAGCCTCTGCAACCGCGTGTAATGACGGCCAAGAAGTGATTCAACAGAACCGCGATGCCATCACTAGCCTTGCGACCCAAGTAGAAGACGCGGCCAATGTTATCCGAGAGCTGGAAAACAACGCGCAAAGCATCAACCAAATTCTATCCACCATTCAAGGCATTGCTGAACAAACCAATCTATTGGCATTGAATGCTGCCATTGAAGCGGCACGTGCGGGCGAGCAAGGTCGTGGGTTTGCGGTTGTCGCCGATGAAGTTCGAGTGCTAAGCCAAAGAACGCATGGCTCGACGGAAGAGATCCGTGTGATGATCGATACCCTACAGAAGAATACTGAACATGCGGTTGATAGCATGACCACCAGCACTCAACTGGCAGAAAACAGTGTTGGCTTCGCAGAACAAGCGCACGACAGCCTGTCTAAAATCACCCAAGCCATCAGTGAAATCAACGACATGGCACTGCAGATAGCCAGCGCAGCCGAAGAGCAACGAGCAGTAAGCGAAGACATCAGCCGTAATACACAAGGGATCAAAGATGCCTCTGACGACCTAGCCCAACAAGCGGAAAGCAGCCGCAATAGCTCAAATGAGATGAGTAGTGCTGCAGAGTCGATGCGTCGAGATGTAGAGCGCTTTAAGGTATAAGGCTTCGCTATTTAGACAAGCGAAACAGATTACTGGAGAAAACCTATCACTGAGGAGCAAAGCGGTGCATTTATTAAGAATCGCTTTGTTCTCAGTTCGGTTTGATGCATATTGATGAGCTAATTTATCCCAGACACAAGGACTGTTAATCGATGGGGTTCGAATGGTTGGCTCTCGCCGCTGCTTTTCTTTGGGCTATCGCAAGCCTAATGTCCGTAAAGCCTGCTCAACACTTAGGTTCTTTTGCCTATAGCCGCTGGCGTATGGGCTGCACTGCGGTCATCTTATCAAGCATGGCTTGGTTTACGGGTGGCTGGTCAACTGTCGAAACAGACTTAGTCACACCGATGATGCTATCAGGGCTGATTGGCATCTTCATTGGTGATACCGCCCTATTTGCCTGTTTGAACCGAATGGGCCCGCGCCAAGCTGGCTTACTGTTCTCTTGTCACGCTGTGTTCTCTGCGATTCTCGGTTACTTCCTGTTTAGTGAGAGCATGACCTCTGGCGAGCTTATTGGCTCGGCCTTGGTATTTAGTGGTGTATTAACTGCGATCTTCTTTGGTCGTCGAGGCCAAGCAAACAACCAGCTTGAAACCATCAAGGGCACCGTGTGGATTGGTGTTGCTCTGGGCATCACGGCCGCTATCTGCCAAGCATTGGGCGGTATTATTGCCAAACCTGTGATGCAAACTAGCATCGACCCAGTAGCCGCTTCTGCTATTCGAATGATCACCGCCTTTGTCGCCCATTCCGCATTTCGTTTAACGGGCGCCAAGCTTTCACGCGCACTGAATCCGATGAATGGTCAAATATTCGTGATTACCGCAGTGAACGGCTTTCTTGCAATGGCGGTAGGAATGACGCTGATCTTGTATGCACTGCAGGAAGGGAATGTCGGTATGGTTGCTCTACTCTCTTCAACCACACCTATCATGTTGCTGCCCATTCTATGGCTGTATACCAAGCAGAGACCAAACGCATATGCTTGGATCGGTGCCATTGTTGCAGTGGTCGGCACAGGTATCCTAGTAAGATAGTGGCACTGGTATTCTGGTCAGCTAATCGAGCTGCTAGCTAACTTCTGCTAACTAAAGTTAAGAACGTGGGAATGGGAAAGCGGTCACATCATCAATATGGTCGTAACCCAAAGCCAGCATGATTAACCTATCAATACCCAGTGCAACACCAGCACAAGCAGGTAAGCCCGCTTTTAATGCCTCAATCAAGTGATGGTCAATCGGTTGAGGCGACAAGCCCATCTCGATACGCTTGGCATTGTCCTCTTCAAAGCGCTTAAGCTGCTCTTGTGGCTTATCTAACTCATGAAAGCCGTTTGCCAGCTCGATACCTTTGAAGTACACCTCAAAACGGTCAGCCACTCGCGAATCATTCGGGTTAATCTTAGCTAATGCCGCCTGTGAAGCTGGGAAGTCATAAACAAATGCGGGCACTGTCTGGCCAATCTTTTCTTCGACACCCACGCTAAATAGCAGTTGCAGCAAGGTATCGCGGTCTTCTTCAGGGTCGGCAATATCACTTAACCCAAGCTTGGCTGCCGCTTGTTTTAGAGTATCCATAGAGTCTTCAAGCGGACACACACCTAGCACCTCGATGAAGGCTTGTTGGTAAGTGATACGCTCTGCCTCGCCTGACTTTAAGATTTTCTGTAGGAGCAAGTCCATCTCATCCATTAAGTCATGATGATCAAAACCGATACGGTACCACTCCAGCATAGTGAACTCGGGGTTGTGGTAACGGCCGTTCTCTTCGTTACGAAACGACTTACAAATTTGGTAAATACAACCACTACCTGCTGCCAACAAGCGCTTCATATGAAATTCAGGGCTTGTCATAAAAAACAGAGGTTGCCCTTGCGCGTAACCTGGGCCGACGAATTCAGTTTTGAAGGTATGCAGATGCACATCGGTCACCGTGGCGTGACTCATAGCTGGCGTATCGACCTCCATCACGTCTCGCTCTGCAAAAAACTGGCGGATTTGACTAAGGATATCAGCACGTTGCTTTAACTGCTTAATGGTTGCGGCAGGTTGCCATGTAGAGTGCATTACTAAGTTCCATATCACTGAATTCTAGGCGACGAAAATTATCACTTTTCGCTGCTTTTGTAAGCTTCTATCTTTGCTTTTATTAAACCGTCGTGCTGTTTATATGAAGCCATAAAATCACGTTCTACAATACAATTATTAATATTCAACCCCACCCAACATTGATAACAAAAATCATACTCAACAAGCCGTTAACACAAGCCCTGTGGACGAATCGTTATCAATAATTGATTGCCGTGATTGCAGTCACATAACCTATAAATTCTATGCCTCCATATGCATTACCGAAGCAAAAACCTAAATACATCAATTTTTCAAACCCCCTCCTCTCTTACACTGAACCTACCACTTAAGGCTTAGGGGTGATGATCGGTTGATGCCGTTTACTGCTCTCTAAATAGGCTTTTTATAATAACAAGCGGAATACTCCGCATCACACTGGAGAATAACTGTGAAGACAATTACCACAGATATCGCAGTCATCGGCGCAGGCGGCGCTGGTCTTCGTACAGCTATTGCAGCAGCTGAAGCTAATCCTGATTTGGAAGTAGCACTGATTTCTAAAGTTTACCCAATGCGTTCGCACACGGTAGCAGCAGAAGGCGGTTCAGCAGCGGTAATTAAAGACGAAGATAGCCTAGATAACCACTTCAACGATACTGTTGGCGGTGGCGACTGGCTATGTGAACAGGATGTTGTTGAATACTTTGTTGAAAACGCGACTCGCGAAATGATCCAAATGGAACAATGGGGCTGCCCATGGAGTCGTAAAGAAAACGGTGAAGTAAACGTACGCCGATTCGGCGGTATGAAGGTAGAGAGAACGTGGTTCGCAGCGGATAAAACTGGCTTCCACATGCTTCATACTCTGTTCCAGACTTCGATGAAGTACGACCAAATCAAACGATTTGACGAGTACTTTGTGGTGGATTTGATCGTTGAAGAAGGCGAAGTACAAGGCCTTATCGCGATTCATATGTCTGAAGGTGAGCTTGTTACCATCAAAGCAAAATCGGTTGTTCTAGCAACGGGTGGCGCAGGTCGTGTTTACCACTGTAATACCAACGGCGGCATCGTGACCGGCGACGGTATGGCTATGGCTTATCGCCACGGTGTACCACTGCGTGATATGGAGTTCGTTCAATACCACCCAACAGGCCTACCGGGTACTGGCATCTTGATGACCGAAGGTTGTCGTGGTGAAGGCGGTATCATCGTTAATAAGAACGGCTACCGTTACCTACAAGATTACGGCATGGGCCCTGAAACTCCAGTGGGCGAGCCGAAAAACAAATACATGGAACTGGGTCCACGTGACAAAGTTTCTCAAGCATTCTGGCACGAGCAGCAAAAAGGCAACACCATCAAGCACCCTCTTGGTGATGTAGTACACCTTGACCTTCGCCACCTTGGTGAAGAGTACCTGCAAGAGCGTCTACCGTTCATCTGTGAGCTGGCAAAAGCCTACGTAAACGTCGATCCAGCAAAAGAGCCAATCCCAATCCGTCCTACCGTTCACTACACCATGGGTGGTATCGAAACTAACGGTACTTGTGAAACTCGCATCAAAGGCCTATTCGCGGTTGGTGAATGTGCTTCAGTTGGCCTACACGGTGCAAACCGCCTTGGTTCTAACTCTCTGGCTGAGTTCGTGGTATTTGGCCGCGTCGCTGGTGAACACGCCGTGAAACGCGCTGCTGAATTCAAGGGCTGGAATGAAGAGTCTATCGCTAAGCAAGTAAAAGCGGTTGAAGATCGCATCGCAACGCTGATGAACCAAGAAGGCGACGAAAACTGGGCTGATATCCGTACTGAAATGGGTCATACCATGGAAGCGGGCTGTGGTATCTACCGTCAAGAAGACTTGATGCAAGAGACCATCAACAAGATCACTGAACTGAAAGCGCGCTACAAGAAGATCAGCATTAAAGACAAAGGCAAGGTGTTCAACACTGACCTACTTTACGCTATCGAAGTCGGCTACGGCCTAGAAGTCGCAGAAGCGATGGTTCACTCAGCAATCCTTCGTAAAGAGTCTCGCGGTGCACACCAACGTCTAGACGACAACTGCACAGAACGTGATGACGTGAACTTCCTGAAGCACTCTCTATCGTTCTACAACGAAGATGCAGCACCAACTATCGACTACAGCGGCGTGAAGATTACTAAATCTCAACCTAAAGCTCGTCTATACGGTGAAGCAGCAGAAAAAGCCGCTGCCGCTGAAAAAGCTGCAGAAGCGAATGCTAAGAAAGATGAGAAGAGCGAAGAGGAGCAAGCATAATGTCAGCGAACCGTATCCAAAAAGTAGACATTCTGCGCTACGACCCAGAGAAAGATGCAGAACCTTACATGCAGACTTTCGAAGTACCTTTCGATGAAACCATGTCGGTACTTGATGCGATTGGTTACATCAAAGATCACCAAGACAAAGACCTTTCATACCGTTGGTCTTGTCGTATGGCGATCTGTGGCTCTTGCGGCATCATGGTTGATGGTGTGCCTAAGCTAGCGTGTAAGAGCTTCTTACGTGACTACCCGAACGGCCTGACTATCGAGCCGCTTGCTAACTTCCCAATCGAGAAAGATTTGATTGTCGACATGACACCGTTCATCGAGCGCCTTGAAGCTATCAAACCTTACATCATTGGCAACGACCGTAAACCTGAAGACGGCACTAACCTACAAACACCTGAGCAAATGGCGAAGTACAAACAATTCGCTGGCTGCATCAACTGTGGTCTTTGTTACGCAGCGTGTCCTCAATTTGGTCTGAACCCTGAGTTCATCGGCCCTGCGGCACTGACTCTTGCTCACCGTTACAACCTAGATAGCCGTGACAACGGTAAAGATGAGCGTATGAAGCTTATCAATGGTGAAAATGGCGCTTGGGGCTGTACGTTTGTTGGTTACTGTTCTGAAGTATGTCCGAAGAAAGTAGATCCAGCAGCGGCGGTTAACCAAGGTAAAGTTGAGTCTTCAATGGACTTCGTTATCTCGATGTTCAAACCTGACGGCTCTCAAGTCAAAACTGCAGAGGAGGCATAAGATGAGCAATCGTAAGCCTTATGTTCGTGAGATGAAGAGAACGTGGTGGAGCAACCATCCGTTCTACCGCTTCTACATGCTACGTGAAGCAACTGTACTGCCTTTGATTCTGTTCACTGTATTCCTAACCTTTGGTTTGGGTGCACTAGTGAAGGGCCCTGAAGCGTGGGCTGGTTGGTTGAGCTTTATGGCGAACCCTATCATTGTCGGTATTAATATCGTGGCACTGCTAGGTAGCTTAATGCACGCTCAAACCTTCTTCAGCATGATGCCTCAAGTGATGCCAATCCGCCTAAAAGGTAAATTGGTAGATAAAAGAATCATCGTACTGACTCAGTGGGCTGCGGTGGCTTTTATTTCTTTAATCGTTCTTGTTGTGGTGTAAGGAGCTTTCGTTATGAACACAAATTACAAAGTGAAACCTGTGAACCACAACCCTCAACGTTCTGATGAACCAATCTGGTGGGGTCTATTCGGCGCTGGCGGTACTTGGTTCGCGATGATCACGCCAATCACGATTCTAGTGTTAGGTATCTTAGTGCCAATGGGCATCATCGATGCAGAAGCAATGAGCTACGAGCGTGTGTCAGAGTTCGCCACTAGCATTATCGGTGCACTATTTATCATCGGTACACTAGCACTGCCAATGTGGCATGCTATGCACCGTCTTCACCACGGCATGCACGACCTGAAATTCCACGTCGGCGTTGCAGGTAAAGTGGGCTGCTACTTCTTTGCAGGCCTAATTAGCGCGCTGTCTGTTATTTTCATCTTTATGATTTAAGAGCAGATTCGAGATTCGGGTAACCGAGTATCGAAGAGCTTAAGAGCGAAAAAACTAAAAGCAGAGCTAGGTTATCCAGCTCTGCTTTTTTATGTTTTTCGTATCTAGCATCTCGTTTACACGCATCTGCCCTTTCCGCTCTTCGTATCTACCCTCACAGCTTCACCGATAGCGATGAATAGAGGCACGCGAACTGCCCCCCCCCTTACATAGGCTTACGCTGACTTACATTCCTTCATTTCACTAAATGATACCGTTGCGACAAATAATAAAAACAAATCACTCACACCCGTTTAATTAAATTGGTGAATATTATGAAACCTATCTTTTTAGTATTACTTACCCTGGCCGTGGCGGGTTGTAATAGCTCATCTAACGGCAACTCTTCGACTTCGACATCATCAGCGAAACCAAAGTCACTAGTCACCGTTTATTCATCTGTAGATAACTGCTCAACAGCTACAGATGTACCAAACTGTAACTTCGAGAACGGAATTTACGTATTAAAAGCGAATTCAACCGTAACGGATGAACAGCACCAACGTGTAATAAGCCAAGTAAAGAACTTTACGACATGGGCAAGTGAAGACGTTCAAAAGCAGTTGAACAAGAAAAGCCTAATCATAGGGGTCATGGAGACAGAACCTGATGGCTCTACAGCCGCTGACCAATTTGTTATTGCACTGAGCCAAGCGAAACAAATCGTAGATGGTGTTGAGTTGGTGTATACCGCTCTTGGCGGGAAAGACGAGACAAAAAAATCGACGACATACCAAAAGCTGATGCAGCTTTTTGATTACTACGTCGATGATAACCAAAACAACCTGTTAGGTTCGGACTTGAGTGACGCATACGACACATTTAGAGTGGTGCTTGCCGTTCAAGATGGCCTGGCATCTGTCGCTGGTATGGAGTCGCTCCATTTCAACGAATGTAACTACGGAAACGGCCAGTTGACAGCTCAGCGAGCATTGGGGACACCAAACCCGTGTACTGAGGGTGGTAAAACAACCGATGATGACGGAAATGACATTTCCAATGGTAAGATTGACCCTATACATGAAGATACCAATGCAAACCTGAACCCAGGCTCACTGCTTGGTTTAATTTACGAATACAAAGTCTCTCCAAAGCTGAGTGAAGGTGGCGGTGAACTGATCGGTTCAAGAGGTACTAAGTTCAAAATCGCTGGAGAGGTCGGTTCTGGTAATTTAGATAGTGATCCAGCCTCTGTATTTGTCTCTTGGGCTAACCCTGCATTTATGCCGTTAAACAACTACCTAGAGACACACTTCTTTGCCAATAAGTAACTGACTAATAAAAAAGCAAAGATAAAAACAACAAAGCTGGCATCTTGCCAGCTTTGTTGTGAGCTACGGGTTGTATCTCATCGAGATATACTCATCAAAGAAAGGTAGCGATGTCATCCAGTGACTTCTTATGCATCGCGTGTTCGGGGATGGTCGCATCCTCTTCAGGGTAGCCGGTAACAATTAACATGTAAGGGCGATCGACCTCATTGTCCCGTCCACAAATCTTACTCAAGAAACTCATTGGCTTGGGTGTATGAGTCAAGGTACCCAAGCCAGCATTGTGTAGCGCTTGAAGCAAAAAACCAGTGGCAATCCCAACAGACTCATGCACGTAATAATTGACTTGTTCGCCATCGTTCGTCGTGCCGCCTTTCTTCTTTGCAAACACCGCAATGAGCCATGGTGCTTTTTCTAAGTAAGGTTTGCTGGCATTGGTGCCAAGAGGTTTAAGTGCGTCTAACCACTCTTGCCCTGCTCGACCTTGATAAAAAGAATGTTCCAACTCTTCAGCAGCTTGGCGTATCTGCCCTTTAACGTCGGCACTATTAATAGCGACAAAATGCCAAGGCTGATGGTTAGCACCACTCGGGGCGGTTCCTGCCGCTCGAATGCAGTGTTCAATCACGTCTTTTGCCACAGGGCGAGCAGAGAAGCTCCGAATTGAATGGCGCCTCTGAAGTTGCTCAAGATTATGAAGTGAT
Source organism: Vibrio sp. Makdt (assembly GCF_027587015.1). Lineage (NCBI taxonomy): Bacteria > Pseudomonadati > Pseudomonadota > Gammaproteobacteria > Vibrionales > Vibrionaceae > Vibrio > Vibrio sp. Makdt. The sequence goes on along the minus strand of NZ_JAPPTH010000034.1, from coordinate 26,013 downwards.
CTTGCTGCCATTTCTTGTGGCGGATATTCCACAAAATCGTTAAGCGGATGATGTTGTTCTGGTGTCGACATAGTGCTTCCTTGCGCTTACTGGTGTTTGATTCACTATAGTCACAAATTTTCGACTCGCCTGTTCATCTTTGTCAAAGCAACGTGATAGTGAGATGCAGTTCAACTATTCACCAACTGTTCTTTGCCTCACATCAATTGGTTTTAAAAAGTCGCTTGAGAACGCATTTGAGGCTCATCATTAGCGCAAATAAAGAAAGTTAATAGCACGACCTCTATCACTAATAAGAGCCCTTTGATTTTGATTTTTGCGATTACCATAATCGCAACCCATTGTTTAAATTGAAGTCATTGATAAAACCATTAGCATTCACCCCTTTCTTATACAAACGGTTACCTATCCATGCACCAATCAGATACAGCCTTAAACAGTCAAAGCTGGCGTTGGACACAGCACGATACTCAATGGGTATTGAGTTTATTTGGTACAGCTGTCGGAGCTGGTATTCTCTTCTTACCAATCAACCTAGGCCTCAGTGGTTTCGTTCCCCTGCTCATCATGGCAGCCTTAGCGTTCCCTATGACTTTCTTAGCGCACCGTGGCTTTACTCGCTTCGTTCTATCTTCCAGCCAAAAAGACGCAGACTTTACTGATGTGGTTGCTGAACATTTTGGAGCTACCGCAGGACAAATCATTTCACTGCTGTACTTTTTGTCTATCTTCCCGATTTTATTAATTTATGGTGTCGGATTAACGAATACCGTCGATAGCTTTATGGTTAACCAAGCTGGACTAGAATCACTGCCGCGACCTTTTCTGTCAGGAGCCTTAGTGACAGGGTTGATCGCAGTGATGATCGCTGGCGAGAAGATCATACTTCGTACACTCTCGTTGATGGTGTATCCCCTAGTCGCGATTCTGCTATTTTTGTCTGTCTACTTGATTCCAAGCTGGCAGGTTCCTGAGCTGACAATGCCTTCATTATCTTCTTTGGGCAGCACGCTATGGCTATCGACGCCAGTGGTGATCTTCTCATTCAGTCATTTAGCAGCACTCTCTTCTTTTGCCCACGCTCAACGCAACCATTACGATGGCAGCGCAAGATTAAAATCAGAGCACATCTTACAACGCACCAGCATCATGCTGATCCTGTTTGTGATGCTGTTTGTATTTTCTTGTGTTTTGACACTGTCTCCTGAACAGCTAGCACAAGCGAAGGAACAAAACGTGTCGATTCTGTCTTACCTGGCCAACGTTAAAGACAACCCGTTCATTGCGACGCTTGGCCCGATCGTGGCATTCCTAGCGATAACATCATCATTTATTGGCCACTTCTTAGGTGCGAGAGAAAGCATGGTCGGGATGCTGACCAAAAGTACCTCCCTATCCACACCTTTGGCTCATAAAGTGACAATAATCTCGCTGTTTGCATCGATCTGGGTGGTAGCGATAGTCAACCCAAGCATTTTAGGGATGATGGAAGCCTTATCTGGGCCTGTGATCGCGATGATTTTATTCGTCATGCCTATGGTGGCCGTGCACAAGGTAGAGGCGTTACGCCGCTATAGAAAGGATTCATCGTGCGTCTTCATCTTGTTGGTGGGTGTCGTCGCCGTGAGCGCTTTAGTGTTTAGTTTAGTTAAGCCATAGTGGGTTAGGGACGAAAAGCAGATACGGGATTCGGGTAAACGAGTATCGAAGAGCTTAAGAGCGAAAAGAATCAAAGCAGCACAATACTATTTTGTTCTGCTTTTTTTGTTTTTCGTATCTCGTTTACACTCATCTGCCCTTCAAGCTCTTCGCATCCCGAATCCCGTTTACTCGCATCTGTTTTTTTAATACAAAAAAAGGTCGCTCATAAACGACCTTTTTCATTTAACTGAACCACCTTAAATCAAGGTGAGTACAATCAAGTTACTTCACACGACCAACGTATTCGCCAGTGCGAGTATCTACTCTTACAACTTCACCGATAGCGATGAATAGAGGTACGCGAACTACCGCGCCAGTTGCTAGAGTTGCAGGCTTACCACCAGTACCCTGTGTGTCGCCTTTTAGGCCAGGATCTGTATCAGTTACTTCGATCTCAACAAAGTTTGGTGGAGTTACTGTGATAGGGTTATCATTCCACAACGTTAGAGTACATACGTCGTTTTCAACTAGCCATTTAGCTGTGTCGCCAACTGCTTTTACTTCAGCAGCGATTTGCTCGAATGTCTCGTTGTTCATGAAGTGGTAGAATTCGCCATCGCTGTATAGGTAGCCTAGTTCAACGTCTACAACGTCAGCTAGTTCTACTGTATCGCCTGACTTAAATGTTTTCTCTAACACTTTGCCTGACAGCAGTTTACGAAGTTTTACACGGTTAAACGCTTGGCCTTTACCCGGCTTAACGTATTCATTTTCGATAATTGAGCAAGGCTCGTTATCCATCATGAATTTTAAACCGCCTTTGAATTCATTGGTGCTTACTGACGCCATGATTTCCTCTTACACATCTTTGAGTTGATTTCAATGCCGCATATCATAACCCGAAAAGTCGAATCTGTTGAGCAAAACTGGCTCAAACAACTATCGAATGCGATCTCAGACCCGACAAAACTCCTTGAAGCATTGGAAATAGACCCAACACCGTGGCAAGCAGGCTTTGCTGCACGTGAGTTATTTGCGCTTCGGGTTCCTCTTAGCTTTGTCGAACGAATGGAAAAAGGCAACCCACACGACCCTTTGCTGCGACAGGTTTTGCCGCTAAGCGAAGAGTTTGAGGTTCATCAGGGCTACTCGGCCGATCCATTAGAAGAGCAAGACAACGCGATCCCGGGGTTATTACATAAATACAAGAACCGCGCATTGATGATTGTGAAAGGCGGTTGTGCGATCAACTGCCGTTACTGCTTTCGCCGCCACTTCCCTTATCAAGACAATAAGGGCTCAAAGTCGGTGTGGCAAACCAGCCTCGACTATGTGGCTCAGCATCCAGAGATCAACGAAGTTATCCTTTCGGGCGGTGACCCATTGATGGCCAAAGACAGCGAAATCGAATGGCTGATTCATGCTATCGAACAAATTCCACATGTGAAAACCGTTCGTATACATAGTCGTTTACCAGTGGTGATCCCGGCTCGTATTACTGACGAACTGTGCCAAATCTTATCTAAGACTCGCCTAAATGTAGTGATGGTGAGCCATATTAATCACGCCAATGAAATCAATGTAGAACTTAAACAAGTCTTCCATAAATTGAAGCTTAGTGGCGTGACTCTACTTAACCAAGGCGTCATGCTTAAAGGCGTAAACGATAGCGCTAACTCATTGAAAGAATTAAGTGAAAAGCTATTCGACGCCGGCATTTTACCGTATTATATGCACGTACTTGATAAGGTACAGGGCGCCGCTCATTTCTATATCTCTGATGAAGAGGCGAAGCATCACTTCAAGGGATTAATCTCTGAGGTTTCTGGCTACCTAGTACCCAAGTTAACCCGCGAGATCGGTGGTCGCAGCAGCAAGACACCTCTCGACCTACACATTGAATAGAGAAGTCCTATCCATGAAACACCATGCAGCTGTTACTCCACCAGCCCAGAAACACCGTTCAAAAGGCTTTACCATTATTGAACTGGTTGTGGTGATCGTGATTCTGGGCATTGTTTCTGTAACGGCGGCTTCGAAATTTCTCAACCTTCAAAGCGATGCTCGTATATCAGCCCTTCAAGGCTTAAGAGGTGGTATGCAGGGAGCTGCTGATATGGTTTATCCGATAGCTATACAACGAAATTTAGAAAAGTTGAGTTCTGCACAAATCACTATCGAAGGGGATAACATAGAACTAGTTTATGGATATCCTGCAGCAGACTCTGCGAACGCATGGAGCTTACTGATTGAGAGTACTTTTGCCGACTCAATATTTAACGAAAATGACCCTGCTGAATGGTACTTCCACAATACTTCTAGAAATGAACCTTGGATTCGCTTCATGACCAAGAGTAAGAAAAAGTCTTCGGAAGATTGCTTCTTACTTTATAACGAAGCTACCTCCTCTTCCGCACCGACCTTTGAATTAACCACAAGCGGCTGCTAGGTTTTAAGTAACCTCAATCAATCGTTAAGACAAAAAGTTTTTGTTCGATCGTCCGGTCTATTATTAGCATACTCGGCTCTATTCTAAATTTTTAGGAGGGGTGATATGACACAATTTATAGAACAAACTCTCAACCTTGCCCCCTTTAGTTGGGCAGGCCTTGCTGTGTGTATGCTGTGTGGTTCGTTAATCGGTATCGAGCGACAAACACGCGGCAAGCCGGTAGGTATCAGAACCTCGATTCTGATCATCAGTGGTACCTACTTCTTCCTTACCATGGCGATTAGCCTATCTCCAAACACACTCGATCAGGCTCGTGTACTTGGTCAGATCATTACTGGTGTTGGTTTCCTGGGTGCGGGTGTGATGATGACACTCGATGGCAAAATTCATGGTGTAACTTCAGCTGCCATTATTTGGGTATTGGCAGCACTTGGGATGATGATAGCGCTAGGTCACCTTTCACAATCGGTTATTATCACGCTATTAGCATTGGCGATCTTGCTTGGTGTCGATAAGGTGGAAAACAGTTTCCAAAGCCTACGTCGTGGGGTTCACCAGAAATGGATGAGAAAAGGCCGCGTGAAGAAATAGTACCGTCCTTCAAAGCCTTTTCCTCAAGACCTAAATGCACGGCCTCTGATACAAAAAAGCCTAGTCAATCGACTAGGCTTCTCGTTATTTGGTGGGGTACTAATACACCTCAATACACACTTGGTTCTTACCCGCGGCTTTGGCCTTGTAGAGCTGCTCATCAGAAGAGCGGATACTCTGGTTTTCCCACAAGTGCCCTACACTGTCGAATTTATACAGGGAGTAAAGGGTAGCCCCACCAGATACTGAAATATTAACCTTATCCCCAGTTGGTGTTCGGTAGCACTGCAAGCTGATGTCGTTCTGAATTCGCTCAAAGATCGATGAAAGCAGCTCAGAGGATTCACCTGTAATCGCGACCACAAACTCTTCACCGCCAAATCTAGCGACGATATCTTGCTGACGAACGCTGTTTGTCATCAGTTGAGCCACATGACAAATCACCTCATCCCCTATCTTATGACCATAGTGATCATTAACTACTTTAAAGTCATCGATATCAAATACGCCAACGCCAATAATAGGTTCTTCATCTTGCGCTAACAGTCGCGCTTCAAAACCACGTCGATTCAACAAGCCCGTCAATGGGTCTTGCATCGCTAAGTCACTCAAACGGTTATGTTCTTGCTTGGTATAAAAGCGCCATAGCCATAATCCTGAGACAATATATAGCGCCAACAGTATCGATAACTGAGCGCGCTCCATCTCTAACACATGTAAGAAGTGTTCACTCTTGTCCTCTTCGATGGTCAGATAGAGTTGAGTATTAATACCATCTACATATAACGGTCGAGAGTGAGTAAAGTCCATCAGACCATACTTATTTAGCCCTCTAACGCTGGTTATCTCATAACCGTGTTTAGGGTTTGATACCAGATTAGAAACGTAGCCATCAACACCTAATATCCCTTTGAACTCACCGTCAACGTAGATTCCCTTGGTCAAGGTCACCACCTTCTCACCTGTTAGGTAATCATCGTACTGTCCGGTATAAACAACCTGATGCTTGTCCTGTGACAAACCAAAGCGAACCGTATTAATCCAATATGGCCGGCTATTTACGACAGAATCGAACGCATCGCCTTTCATATATTGGGCAATATCAGAGGGGGAAGAGATAACAAACTTCTCTTTCGAGATAAAATAAATCGCTGAAATGGTATCAATGGTATTAGCGAAATAAGCCATGGTAGGTGCGATAAACAAACGCTTACCCGCCTCCGAATATAGCCTGGAGTTAGGGTCACACATCTCAGTTGGACCTGAAAACATGAAATCAAAGCGAGGGGCTTGCAGGTCCTCACTAATGAAATAACACGTATCGTCCTCTACCTTTTTGTCGTGCGAAAAAGCATAGGTGTCACCATGCAACGGATAGAGCGCCGTGATGTTGTATTCAAGCGCATTAATAATTTGTGTGAGCTCCGCTAAAGAGCGTGTTACGCCTTGGTTTTCATTTCCATACTGTTTACCTGATTCTTCCGCTGAATCAACGAGCAATAAGCTCAAAACTACTAAAAAACTGGCGGTCAGGCCTAAGAAAGCCTTCTTAAAATCGATAGTATGGGGATTAATCAAAGCATATAAATCATCGTTGGAAATTTAGCGCACATTGTACCTATAAATGCAATCACTGCAACAGCAAATATAAAACAATATGCTTATCTTATTTAGGAAGAGGCGTTTGGAAATCTATAAGAAATTGCTGAGTTGCAATAACGCCTAAGTCAGATGCACTTAGGCGTTATGAATCACAATAGTAACACTAAGCCTTACTTAGCAAAGTTTACAATCGGGAAGCATGGGAAGAAACCGTTATCTGCACAGTTGATCAGACCAACCTGTACGCCTTCGATTTTGTTGGTTTTGTTGAAGATACCAACCTGTACCGTCGATACCTCTGAAAGGTTCGCCGCACCAACATCAACCATAGTGTCGCCTTCAGAGTAGTTTACGAAACTTACGTTAGCGCCTTTTACATCGTTAGTGATGTTCACAGCACCTAGGTTAAGACCCGTTGTTTTACCCGTATTCCAGTTGAAGAAACCTAGCGATGCACCTGTCATCTCTTGATTTACTTTAGATGCACCAAAAATACCAAGGTTCACACCCGTTGTTGTTTGAGTCTCAGACATACCCACAACCGCAAGGTCGACACCTTTAAGGTCGTTTACTTGTCCATGAAGCAGAGCCAAGCGCACACCACCAACTGCATCTGAATCAGGTGCGTTGAAGCCGTTGATCGTTGAAAACATAACAGGCGAAGAAGCGAATGCCGCTGGTGCCATTACTGCTGCCGACACAGCAAGTACTGAAAGTAGTTTTTTCATTGGGGAGTCTCCACTGACTTATTGTTAACTTGATTTATACATTATCAATCAAGCGTTTATTGTCCTTTATTCAACAGCTATCCATGTTATATCAATGTCATAACTGTACTGTTGAATATAAGACGGTAAATCAGAAAGAGCAATGGAAAAACAGATGCGGGATGCGAGTTAACGAGATTCGAAAGGCAGAGAGCAGATGCGGGATACGGGTGACGAGATACGAAAAAATAAAAGCGGATGAGGGATTCGAGTAACGAGATGCGGAAAAATAAAAGCGGATGAGGGATTCGAGTAGCGAGATGAGAAAAGAATAAAAGCGGGTGAAGAAAATAAGATGAGAGATTCGAGTGAACGAGATACGAAAGGCAAAGAGCGGAGGTGAAAGACCAAAACATAACAGCGAGTTTATTAAGCAAGAAGAAGGGGAAGTTATTGTTCTAGTGACTTGATTAAAGCGCCTAACATGCGAGATATATGAAGTGCCTCCGATTGCCACCTAACAGCAACGTCTTTAGCTACAAACCCAACTTCAGAACCGATATCTGCTTGAGTAGCAAACTCACCAATGGATCCTTTGGCGATTGCAAAGAAATGCTTACGCTCTTTAAGAGACCTCCGCTCACAGCCTTCAGCGATATTACTAGGGACGGACAGCGCACTACGAGCAATCTGGTCTTTGAAACCATAGTCACGGCAAGTCGCCATTTCCCTATAAACAGAAATCGACAGCAGACGACTACGCTGCCAAACATCTAGTTTTCTATAAAGCACAATTTCTACCTAAAGACCGAAAACCTAATCATCTCAAAAGTACCCCATTGAAAAGCCCCAAAAAAGAACTAAAATTCGAGACTTCTGTTCAGTGGTGTCTGGTAATTTCGAACTTGCTCTCAATCTTTTCGAATCTCGTTTACCCGAATCCCGTATCTGCCTTTCAAGCTCTTCGCATCCCGTTAACCCGAATCCCGCATCTGCCCTTCAAGCTCTTCTCATCTCGTCTACTCGCATCCCGTATCTGCTTTTTCAGCTCTTCGTATCCCGCTTACTCGCATCCCGCATCTGCTCTTTAGACATAAAAAACGGAGACCGAAGTCTCCGTTTTCAATTTCACTATGAATAGCGAGGGATGATTACATCATACCGCCCATGCCACCCATACCGCCCATGCCGCCCATATCAGGCATTGCAGGAGCAGCTTCTTGAGGCTTGTCTGTCACCATTGCTTCTGTTGTGATCATAAGACCAGCAACTGATGCCGCGAATTGTAGAGCAGAGCGAGTAACCTTAGTCGGATCTAGGATACCCATAGCGATCATATCGCCGTATTCGCCTGTCGCAGCGTTATAACCGTAGTTACCTTCGCCAGCGCGAACATTGTTAGCAACAACAGACTCTTCATCACCTGCGTTCTTAGTAATTTGACGGATAGGCGCTTCCATTGCACGTAGTGCAACACGGATACCAACGTTTTGCTCTTCGTTGTCGCCTTCAAGGTTAGCAACTTTAGACGCAGCACGGATAAGAGCAACACCACCACCAGCAACCACACCTTCTTCAACTGCAGCGCGAGTTGCGTGAAGTGCATCTTCTACGCGGTCTTTCTTCTCTTTCATCTCAACTTCAGTCGCAGCGCCAACTTTGATTACTGCAACACCGCCAGCTAGCTTAGCTACTCGCTCTTGAAGTTTTTCTTTGTCGTAGTCTGAAGTTGCATCTTCGATTTGTTGACGGATTTGAGCAACACGACCTTGGATCATCGCTTCTTCACCTGCGCCATCGATGATGGTTGAGTTTTCTTTAGTGATAGTCACGCGCTTAGCTTGACCTAGGTCTTCTAGCGTAACTTTCTCAAGGTCTAGACCGATCTCTTCAGAGATAACCGTACCGCCAGTTAGGATAGCGATGTCTTGTAGCATTGCTTTACGACGGTCACCGAAACCAGGTGCTTTAACAGCCGCAACTTTCACGATGCCGCGCATGTTGTTTACAACTAGAGTTGCAAGCGCTTCGCCTTCTACATCTTCAGCGATGATTAGAAGTGGACGAGATGCCTTAGCTACTGCTTCTAGAGTCGGAAGAAGTTCACGGATGTTTGAAACTTTCTTGTCGATAAGAAGGATGAATGGGCTTTCTAGATCAACAGAACCTGCTTCTTGGTTGTTGATGAAGTAAGGAGATAGGTAACCGCGATCGAACTGCATACCTTCAACTACGTCTAGCTCGTCTTGTAGAGCCTGACCTTCTTCAACTGTGATAACGCCATCACGACCTACTTTTTCCATCGCTTCAGCAATGATGTTACCTACTGTCGCATCAGAGTTTGCAGAGATAGTACCTACTTGCGCGATAGCTTTAGTATCTGCACATGGAACAGAAAGACCTTTTAGCTCTTCAACAGCAGCAAGTACCGCTTTGTCGATACCGCGCTTAAGGTCCATTGGGTTCATGCCAGCTGCAACCGCTTTTAGGCCTTCAGTGATGATAGCTTGAGCTAGAACTGTAGCTGTAGTTGTACCGTCGCCCGCTGCGTCGTTCGCTTGCGAAGCCACTTCTTTAACCATTTGTGCGCCCATGTTTTGGAACTTATCTTCAAGTTCGATTTCACGTGCCACAGAAACACCATCTTTAGTGATCGTTGGTGCGCCAAATGATTTGTCTAGAACAACGTTACGGCCTTTAGGACCTAGCGTTACTTTTACTGCGTCAGCCAGAACGTTTACACCTTCTAGCATTTTAATACGTGCGTCGTTACCAAATTTAACGTCTTTAGCAGCCATCTTTATTTCCTTTAAATTCTTTATTCAGTCAGTTCAGTTTGTATAGCGCGGATTACTCAACGATCGCCATGATGTCGTTTTCAGACATGATCAGAACTTCTTTGCCGTCGATCTTTTCTGTTTTAGTGCCGTAGCCTTCAGCAAAGATAACAGTGTCGCCAACTTTAACGTCCAATGGTTGTACTGAACCATTTTCTAGGATGCGGCCTTTACCCACAGCTAGAATTACACCGCGAGTTGATTTTTCAGCGGCAGAACCAGTTAGAACGATGCCACCAGCAGATTTAGATTCAACTTCTTGGCGCTCAACGATAACTCGGTCGTGTAGAGGACGGATATTCATCGGTCGTATCTCCTGATAATTTCCATTTAATTTGATAGTTGCCACGATTGGCATGGGGTTAAAGACTATGTTGGGGCGAAGTGAAAGATCCCAAGGGGTAGAAAGGAAATTTTGTGATCTAAGGGGCGGATACGGGGTGCGAGTGAACGAGTAGCGAAAGGCAAGAGCAGGCAAAAAGTAGAACCGCCTTCTTTTGTTTTTGCCTTTCGCATCCCGAATCCCGTTTACTCGTATCTGCTCTATCGAGTCTGGAATCTCAAACAACGCGTGGATAACTAGATAGTCGCAAGAGATTCCCGACTACGCGCGTTCCGCGCTATAGGGAATGACGTAGTACTTATTAACAGCTAATCTCTCATCCCGATTACGCGCATCTCGTAATAGCCCTTCCCGCTTTTCGTATCTCGAATCCCGTTACCCTCATCGAATTCTTTGTATCTCCTCTTAAAGCTTTCGCATCTCGTTTACTCGAATCTCTCATCTGCTTTTAGCTTTTCTTTCTTTCCAAGCCACATCTGTTTATCCTACACCTTTCGTTCCAAATGGCGTTTTACATGCAAGATAAACACGGGCTATTAACCGCCCCAATTGCGAGTACATTACGTACCATGACCATTCCGACTATCTTCGGCATGGTTGCGATCTTGATGTTTAACTTGGTCGATACCTTCTTTATCTCACTGCTTGGTACACAAGCACTTGCAGCCGTGAGCTTTACCTTCCCAGTAACCTTCGCCATCAATTGCATCACCATGGGCATCGGTGTGGGGCTGTCCACATGCATTGGGCGCTTGCTGGGACAAGGCTGCGCACAAAATGCAGCACGCTTTACCTGTCATGGCTTATTGCTGGCTCTGCTTCTGGTCGGCTGCGCGTCTACATTAGGAATTATCGCCTTAGAACCTATGTTTACCCTGCTAGGAGCAAAGCAAGAGTTGTTGCCGCTGATATCGGAATACATGTCAGTGTGGTATCTCGCGATCCCATTGTTGGTCATCCCCATGGCAGGCAACAGCGCGATTCGAGCGACCGGTGACACAGAAACGCCCGCCAAGATCATGCTACTGGCTGGATTTATCAATGGCGTGTTAGATCCGCTACTTATCTTCGGGTATGGGCCTTTCCCTGAACTGGGCATTCAAGGCGCTGCGATTGCCAGTGGCTTCAGTTGGTTTGGTGCGCTGTGTGGCTCACTGTATGTGTTAACCATACGAGAAAAGCTACTTGCTCCGCCTAAGCTAAAAATCATCATTGATGACTGGAAACAGATCCTCACTATTGGCACACCCGCGGCACTTTCAAACGCGCTAAACCCGCTCGCGGGTGCCATCATTATGATGATGTTGGCCAAACAAGGAACCGAAGCCGTTGCCGCTTATGGTGCTGCTCAGCGTATTGAATCGATTCTGATCATCGTCTTAATGTCTCTCACTTCCGCTCTTACCCCTTTTATGGCGCAAAACTTTGGCGCAGAGAATCCACAACGCAGTTTCAAAGCTCTATTCTTGAGCATGCGTTTTGCCGTGCTATTCCAAGGTTTGATCTTTTTAATGATGGTGCCACTGAGCATCCCTTTAGCCGCGCTCTTTTCTCAGGAAGAGTCTGTTCGCGGGATCTTGTGGCACTATCTGTTAGTTGTTCCATTCAGCTACGGTTTCCAAGGCATTGTGATGATGCTGATAAGTGCAATGAATGCCATGCATCAACCACTCAAAGCCTTTCAATGGAGCTTCATGCGCCTGTTCATATTTACCCTGCCATTTACCTGGGTGGGCAGCCAACTTGATGGTGTCGAAGGGCTGTTTATCGGCCTAGCACTAGGAAACATAATGGGTGGCATTTCAGGGTACCTGTTTGCGCTTCGTGTTAGAGCTAAAGCAGATGTGGGATGCGAGTAATCGAGACGCGAAAAGATAAAAAGCAGATACGAGATTCGGGTATCGAGATACAAAAAGATTAAAAATAGGTTCGAGATACTGAAAGGGTTAAAAGCGTCAAGCGGATACAAAATTCGAAGTGCTTGAGAGCAGAAATAGGCTAGAAGAAGGAAGATGACATGCAAGGCTGTACTTACAAAATGCTCTACGAAGCGCCGATTGGTAAGATGATCATTGTTAGTGATGGCGTATCGATTATAGAAATCGACCATGTGAACCATGATGAGGCTATTGTTTGCAACCACGATGAATTATGCCTCAAAGTATCTCGCCAACTAGACGAGTATTTTGCTGGTCAACGAACTGAATTTGATTTGCCATTAAGAGCAACAAAAGGTACAGACTTTCAAAAATCAGCTTGGCACGCTCTCACCTCAATTCCTTATGGCGAAACCATCAGTTACGGTGAACAAGCGAAAAGAATGGATAACCCAAAAGCAGTAAGAGCAGTGGGTGGTGCGAACGGCAAGAACCCGTTTAGCATCGTAGTCCCATGTCATCGAGTGATTGGTGCCAATGGCACATTAACAGGCTATACCGGAGGCATGAACCGCAAGGAGTGGTTACTCGACTTTGAGCGTTCGGTTATAGATAGAACGCAATAAGCCTTATCACGCTAGATCGACAATATAAAAGTTCACCATCAAGAAGTGCCGTTGTCATCAGACTAAATATAGTCTACATTTAAACTTCTACATTAAGAGATAATGATAATGTCCACTGAAACGATAAGTTACTTAAAAAAGCACGCGGCTAACCTCGATTTATCGGAGCCTATGACCATTACTCAAAATGGTAAACCCGCTTATACGATTGAATCTTATGAAGATCGAAAGCGTAGAGATGAAGCGATAGCATTAATGAAACTATTATCATTTTCTGTTGATGATGAAAAACATGGCCGAGTAAACTCCAGCTCTCAGATTCGAGGTAAATTGGCAAAGCGTAAGCAGTCGGTTCAATAATATGACAACCATCGAGTACACAGACACCTTTGATCAATTACTTGATGCGTTAATTAACTACTTAAGTGATTATTCGAGTGAAGGGGTCGTCATTGAACGGATAGAAGCTCTTCTCGACCGATTTGAAGCCTTAGTCTCTGATAACCCTCATGCTGCAAACATTGCCCCTTCTTTACTAGAGCTTGGAGTGAAAAACTTTCGCGAATTTCACCTCGATAGCTTTCGTATTATCTACCGAACGTTACCGTCGGCTCACCCGAAAGAAACGAGAGTAATGGTAGATGTGATCGCATTACAAAAACAAAACTTAGAACAACTGCTCATTCAACACTGCATACTCTACAAATAGCGTTTAGCTCTTCTCATCCCGCTTACTCGCATCCCGCATCTATTCTTCAAGATTCAGATACAAAAAAACGGCCACACTCGCGTGCAGCCGTTCTAGTATTCGATGAAAGTTAAGAGTTACTTAACTAAAACATCACCTGACATTTCAGCTGGGATTTCTGTGCCAGTTAGAGATAACATTGTTGGTGCAAGGTCAGACAGCTTACCGCCCTCTTTGAACTCAACGTCTTTGTTACCTACGTAGATAAGTGGCACTGGTAGGTTAGTGTGTGCAGTATGGATGCCGCCCGTTTCTGGGTTAACCATCATTTCTGCGTTACCGTGGTCTGCTGTGATAAGCAGTTGGCCGTCAGCTTCTTTGATTGCATCAACCACTTTGCCAAGACACTCGTCTAGAGACTCTACGGCTTTCACTGCTGCATCGTAAACGCCAGTGTGACCAACCATGTCACAGTTAGGGAAGTTACAAACGATAGCGTCGTACTTGCCGCCTTTGATTGCTGCGACTAGCTTTTCAGTGAGCTCTGGTGCGCTCATTTCAGGCTGTAGGTCGTAAGTGGCTACTTTTGGAGAAGCAACAAGTTGACGCTCTTCGCCTTCGAACTCGTCTTCGATACCGCCATTGAAGAAGAAAGTAACGTGCGCGTATTTCTCTGTTTCTGAAATACGTAGCTGCGTTTTACCTTGCTTAGATAACCACTCACCGTAAGTGTTCTCTAGAGAAGCCGGTGGGAATGCACATAACAGTGGGATATCAGCAGCGTATTGAGTCAGCATCACGAAGTCGATTGCTGGGAATACGTTACGCTCAAAACCATCGAAATCAGCAACGAATGTGCGAGTGATTTGACGAGCACGGTCGGCACGGTAGTTCATGAAGATAACAGCATCACCATCTACAATAGCAGCAGACTCTTCACCTTCAGCTTTAATTTCAGTCGCTTTAACAAACTCATCGTTTTCATCACGAGCGTAAGCGGCTTCTAGGCCAGCAACCGCCGTATCGAATGTGAACTCTGCTTTTGCTTCAGTTAGTAGCTCGTAAGCAGTTTGAACACGCTCCCAGTTGTTGTCACGGTCCATTGCGTAGTAACGACCAACCAAAGAAGCCACACGGCCTTTGCCTAGTTTAGCGAACAGATCTTGGAAACGTTGTAGAGAGTTTTCTGCGCTACGTGGCGGCGTATCGCGGCCATCTAGGAATGCGTGAAGGTAGATTTTCTCTGCGCCACGCTCTGCAGCCATTTCAACCGCTGCGTAGATGTGATCTTCATGAGAGTGAACACCACCTGGTGACATAAGGCCCATGATGTGAACCGCTTTATCCGCTTTCACAGCTTTGTCGATAGCATTCACTAGCGCTTCAGTTTGACCGAATTCACCGTCTGCAATTGACTTAGTAATACGAGTAAGATCTTGGTATACCACACGACCAGCACCGATGTTGGTGTGACCCACTTCAGAGTTACCCATTTGGCCATCAGGTAGGCCTACATCCATGCCAGAAGCAGAGATTAGCGTGTTAGGTTGGTTAGCAATAAGACCGTCTAATACTGGTGTCTTAGCGTTCGCGATAGCGTTGTCTTGGTTGTCTTCACGGTAACCGTAACCGTCAAGGATCACTAGAGCCATTGGCTTCTTAGCTGACATAGGACTGACCTCGTTCAATTCAAAATAAATCGGTATAAAAACAAATTAGCGTAATTTTACTACAGTTTACAGTCAAAACTGTAGCGGAAGATCAAGAAACGTCTCAGGTAGGCGGATCGGATGTGAAAAAAAATGTCATTTTGTGTTCAAGACTCCGAGGCAACATTAGGGATTAGACAGCGCATAACAACGCAATACTTACACTAAATATGAGCCTTGGCGCACATTTAAAAATGTAGACTTTGTTCCAAAAAAGTGAACAAATCATACTCAACCAAGTGTACATCTTGATAGTTTTAACGTAAGCTACACGTAAATAAAAACCATTAAAAATTTGGCTAGAGTTCATCATGTTATTAGAGCTATCATTTGTTGGCTTCTTCTCCTTTTCGTCGCTCTTTATTATGCGAAAAGCAGCAAAAGCCGTCGGCTTAGTAGATAAACCCAACGAACGAAAACTGCATAACGGAGCGATCCCACTCGTAGGCGGAATCGCAATCAGCTTATCGATAGCCCAATTCATCATCACTCACCCCAATGTGATACCGCATAGCCAACTTTTTTTAGCTTCTATCGCAGTGCTTATCGTTATCGGCGCGCTCGATGATAAGTTTGATATTAGCTTCAAAATTCGGCTTGTCGTTCAAGCCATTCTTTCCATTTGCATGATGCACTTTGCCGATATTCGCCTAGAAAACATTGGCAATATTTTTGGCATAGGTGAATTACATTTAGGATTTCTGAGTCCAGTAGTCACAATACTTGCGGTGATTGGAGCCATTAACGCATTCAATATGGTTGATGGTATCGACGGCCTATTAGGTGGGCTCGCTATCGTCACCTTTGCAGGTATCGCCATTTTGCTAAAAATCGATAGCCAACACGGCCTAGCGTATTTGTGCGCCGTATTCATTGCCGCGACTATCCCTTATATTCTGATGAACCTTGGCCTACTAGGCCGAGAACGCAAAGTGTTCATGGGGGATGCTGGCAGCATGATGATTGGCTTTACCGTCATCTGGCTACTGCTTGGTGCCAGCCAAGATCCTTCTGAAGCGCTAATGCGACCGATCACGGCGTTATGGCTGATTGCTATTCCGTTAATGGACATGGCCGCTATCATGTTTAGGCGAGTAAGACGTGGCGATTCCCCATTCAAACCCGATCGTGAACATTTACACCACATTTTCCAGCGCCTCGGTTTTACCTCACGCCAGACGCTGGCCATCATTTGTTTGATCGCCAGTGGCTTTGCCAGCTTCGGGATCTACGGTGAGTTCTTGGGGATATCTGAATCAACCATGTTCATCCTGTTTATGCTCTGCTTCGTTTCGTACACCGTTGCGATGAGCTATGTTTGGCGTATCACAAGCTGGATTAGAAGTTGGCGTAATCTTCCTGAGAAGGTATATGAGTAACTCAGCAGCGCATTGATGGCTAAGACTTCAAAAGTGATTTAAACAAGGCCGTGCCAATAAGCCAGCTTTAAAAACTGAAGCGCTTACCACCAAAAACAAAAAGGGCCCAACCTCATATCGAGATTGGGCCCTTTTGCTTGTGATAACTGAATGATGGCAACCTAAATGCAGAATTAGCGAAGCAACACCAACAGATAACGATGAATTAAGCAGGCGATAGATGAAGCCTAACCTTCACATCTACATACACAAAATGCTGGTATTTCTACATACCCATCACCTTATACTGTTGTTTCCTCTGGCTGTTTCTCTTCTAGTTTCTTCCACTTTCTTACAATCTTCGCCATCTTGAACGAATGTGTCATTGCGTAGGTGTGGAATGAGAAACATGCCACAATGGTGTAGAACATGACGAATTCTGGCACCTGGAAGTACTCTCCAAATAACCCCAAGGTTGAATAAAGCAATTGCACTAAGCAGATCACCACTAACGACTCACGAGGGGTAAAGCCGATACGTTGCATAATATGGTGGAAATGCTCACGGTCCGGTTTAAATGGAGAGTGCCCTTTACGAATGCGGCGGATCATGATCGCCATCATATCGATCAAAGGCACTGCAATTAGCCATAAGGCTGTCACTGGGCGAATAATATAGTGCCCTTCTTCGGACTGCGTGCCACCAATCAATACCCAAATCACTATAAAGCCGATCATCATACTGCCCGCATCGCCCATGAACACCTTACGAAGCTTGCCAAAGTAGCCCAAGTTGAACAGAACAAAAGGGAATAACATGACCACCATGACCGCCATAAAAAAGGCATAAAACTCAAGTTCATAAGCAAAGAACACGACACCTAATGAAGTAAACACCACCATACTTAAGCCGCCCAGCAGGCCATCAATGCCATCAACCATATTAAAGGCATTAATTGCAGCAATTACGGCGATCACCGTAATCACGCTGTCGAGCACCACAGGGAAATCTAACACGCCAAACCCGAATACATCGCCAACGTGAGAAAGGGTTAAACCGGTGTAATGCATAATCACCATCGCCAACATCGCTTGTACGCCCATTCTGAGCTTAAAGCTGATGTCAAAGCGATCATCTGCCACCCCAACCAGCACTAGCACAGTTAAACACGTGGCAGCTATCTCTAGGTTATTGAACTGCTCTGCATTCACATACAGAAAGTACAACAAGGTAATGCACAAAGAGATGCCCCCTACGAGGGGAACTACGCCTTCGTGGTGCTTTCTGGCATTGGGTTTATCGGTTAGGCCAATCGCATAGCCGACTTTGCGCATGCAGTACAGTACAGCAAGGGAGATAAAGAAGAACATCGAGAGTTCGATGAGGTACTCAAACAGTGACATCAGGGGGAAGCCTATCATTGGTTATTGTTTTATTGTTTTATTGCTTTATTGCTTTATTGCTTTATTGCTGAAGAATGGTCGAATAGCGAATTATGGCAAGGCGCATGACTTTAAAGCTTGCCGTTTAACGCCATTCTTTAAACTATTAGCAACAGGGCATTGGAATAGGGGAAAGAGAGTAAAATGGTGAACCTCATTGATGAAATAACCTTCCATACCACGATTCACCACAGCCTAAAGTACTATTTCTTTTCTGTCGCCGTTTGGTCTATTTCCGCTTTGCTGCCTTTAAGGTAGACGTTTTGGTAACAGTAGTTTGTCGCTTCAATGTAGCCATCGACGCTGCCACAGTCGAAACGCTTACCTTTAAACTTATACGCAATCACACAGCCTTTTTTCGCTTGCTCTAGCAGCGCATCGGTAATTTGGATCTCGCCGCCTTTACCTGGCTGAGTCTCTTCCAAAATATCGAAGATGTCTGGCGTGAGAATATAACGGCCAATAATGGCAAGGTTGCTTGGCGCTGTGCCTTGCTCTGGCTTTTCAACCATATCGGTAATGCGAATCAAGTCATCACTCAAATGCTCACCCGCAATCACACCGTATTTGTGGGTTTCCGATTCTGGCACCTCTTCGACTGCAACAATGGAGCAACGGAACTGGCGATACAGTGCTGCCATTTGTGCCAGCACCCCTTGGTCTTCATTAATGCAAAGGTCGTCGGCCAATACCACTGCAAACGGGTTATCGCCCACCAGTTCTTTGCCCGTTAAAATGGCATGCCCTAGCCCTTTCATTTCACGTTGGCGAATGTAGGTAAATTGAGCGGAGTCGATCAAAGAACGAATGTCATCCAGCAAAGGCTCTTTGTTGGTGCCTTGAATTTGGTGTTCAAGCTCGTAGTTCTTATCAAAGTGATCCATCAATGAGCTTTTACCACGACCGGTCACCACCGCCATGCTGGTCATACCCGCTTGAATGGCTTCATCAACGCCGTATTCAATCAAAGGCTTATTAACGATAGGCATCATTTCTTTAGGCATAGACTTTGTTGCAGGTAAAAAGCGCGTGCCGTAGCCCGCTGCGGGAAATAAACAGTGTTTAAGCATTTTGAGTTCTTATGTTTTATTGACTGACGTATACAAAGTATTCGGATGAACAGGTACAACGAACAAAAGTGCCTCAAACCAGAATGGAATGAGGCACTAGCACACCAGAGGAGCTATATAGATAGAAGGCGTATATAGAAATGGATTAATTTCTATTTTTGAGTTTTAGGAAGCCCTGTTGGGAGTTTACTTATTGTAAAACTCGCGGTACCACTTAATAAATTCAGCCACACCCTCTTTTACAGAAACCTTAGGGGTATAGCCGGTTGCTGCAAATAGGTCTTGAGTATCAGCATAAGTTTGGTACACATCACCAGGTTGCATTTCGCGGAAGTTTTTCTTCGCTTCGATACCCAGTTCATCTTCGATGGCTTTCACAAAATCCATCAAATTGATTGGTGAGCCATGGCCAATGTTATACACCGCATAAGGCGCAGAGCTGGTTGCTGGCGATCCGGCTTCTACTGTCCAATCGTTATCACGTGTTGGCACGACATCCGCGATGCGCACCACGCCTTCAACAATATCGTTGACGTGAGTAAAATCACGCCACATGTCACCATTGTTGTTGATATCGATCGTGTCGCCATCCAGAATCTTCTTAGTGAAGATAAACGGCGCCATATCCGGGCGGCCCCATGAACCATAAACCGTAAAGAAACGCAGGCCTGTGGTTGGGATGTCATACAGATGAGAATAGCTATGCGCCATCAATTCATTCGATTTCTTGGTTGCGGCGTACAGAGAAACAGGGTGATCCACCGAATCGGACGTGGCAAACGGCGTTTTCGCATTTAAGCCGTACACCGAGCTTGAAGAGGCATAAACCAAGTGCTGCACTTTATTGTGACGACACCCTTCTAGAATGTTTAAGTGCCCCACAAGGTTTGAATCCGCATACGCATGCGGGTTTTCAATAGAGTAACGCACACCAGCTTGCGCCGCTAAATGAATAACTTGATCAAACTGCTCCGCTTCAAACAAGTGAGCCACACCATCGCGATCGGCAATGTCTAACTCAACCAATTTAAAATTGGCATGTTGAATACGCGCAAGGCGAGCCTCTTTCAGAGCCACATCGTAGTAATCGTTAAGGTTATCGACACCGATAACTTGATGACCTTTCGCTGTAAGCTGCTCTACCACCGCACTGCCGATAAAACCCGCCGCGCCTGTTACTAAATACTTCATTGTTTTACCCTTAATCTGAACCGAAAAGATCGCGTGTGTACACTTTGTCTTGTACATCCGCCAACTCTCGCGCCATGCGGTTAGACACAATCACATCACAGCTTGATTTAAACTGCTCAAAATCCGTTAGCACCAATGAGCGGAAAAACTCTTTTTCTTTCAGTTCTGGCTCAAACACCACCACTTCAATGCCTTTGGCTTTCAGGCGTTTCATGATGCCTTGAATACTCGAAGCTCGGAAGTTATCAGAGCCAGACTTCATCACTAAACGGTAGATGCCGACGCGCGTTGGATTGCGTTTGATGATTGAATCAGCAATAAAATCTTTACGTGTGGTATTCGAATCTACGATCGCACCAATGATGTTATTCGGTACGTCTGAGTAGTTGGCACGCAGCTGTTTAGTATCTTTCGGTAAACAGTAACCGCCGTAACCAAAAGAAGGGTTGTTGTAATGCGAACCGATACGCGGATCTAAACACACACCATCAATGATTTGGCGGGTATCTAAGCCGTGTGATTCAGCGTAAGTGTCGAGTTCATTAAAGTAAGCGACGCGCAGGGCCAAGTAAGTATTGGAGAACAGTTTTACCGCTTCCGCTTCGGTCGAGTCTGTATACAAGATTTCAACGTCTTTCTTCACTGCCCCTTCTAACAGCAGGTTCGCAAATACTGTCGCGCGTTCAGAGCGCTCACCCACTACAATGCGCGATGGGTGCAAGTTATCGTAAAGCGCTTTGCCTTCACGCAAAAATTCTGGCGAGAACATTAGGTTTTCACACCCTAGTTCTTCTTTAATACGCGCTGTATAGCCCACAGGGATAGTAGACTTGATCACCATTACCGCATTCGGATTAATTGCCATTACGTCTTTAATTACCGCTTCAACAGAAGCCGTGTTGAAGTAATTGGTTTCAACATCGTAGTCTGTTGGCGTAGCGATAATAACGAACTCCGCATCGGCATACGCCATTTCTTTATCAAGTGTTGCGGTAAAATTTAATGGCTTGTTTGCCAAAAAATCTTCTATTTCTGCGTCGACAATTGGCGATATTTTATCATTTAGTAGTTTTATTTTTTCTTCGATAATATCGACTGCGACAACGTCATGATGCTGGGCCAATAGCATCGCATTTGATAAGCCTACATAGCCGGTACCGGCAATTGCAATTTTCATATTTTAACCATAATGTAATTGATAGAAATTAAGATATAAATGAGAGTAAAGCAATGAAATTAAATATTACAATCACTTTTTATTCTTGGTCGGTAAAAATCCCAACAAATAACCAATATAGGGAACCTAAAAATACTTGTAGGTAAGCAATTTGCTTTGTTGAAACCAATTTAATTATAAAAATACTATTTAAATATCATTGAGAAAAATTGATTCCTGCTTTCTAAGTATAGCAAGAACAGAAAGTTCATCTCTCTTAATCTCTACAATATTTTCAGGTAAAGAGCCACCCTCAAACTCATTTAATATCCAAGAAAAAATCGTGTTACTACAATTGGAAATCAAATGCTGCGTATCAGGAAATCCATGAAGAGTATCATTTACATCACCAACATTTGTTGTGACCACTGGTAAGCCCGTCAATATTGCCTCTTTAACAACTTGAGGACTGCCTTCCCTTAAAGAGGACAAAAATAATAAATTGCATTTTTTTAACTTTAATTTAATTTCTTCTCTAGATAAATCCTTAAAAATATGCACCTTAACTCTAATTCCGCTTTGTTCTAGCTTAAAAACAACATCATTAAATAAACTATAATTTTTCTCTTTTCTAGCCGGATCAGATGGGAAAATAAGATTTAAAACATTATTTTTATTCCAATTCGGGCGAGAAGAATAAGTAAAACTCAAATCAACTCCACAGGGTATAACATGTGCCTTTTCTCTTAATGACTTAAATATAAATGAACACATCTCTTTAGATACCACTATCGTGCTCTCTGATACTAATACAGCTAGATTTGATATCAAGTTAACGATTCTGGTTCCCATTAAATCGGAACCATGCAACGTAGTTATAATACGAATATTTTGATACCTAATAAATGGGAGGAGCATTAAAACAGGTATGATTGACAATCCAAAATGGACATTAATAATATTATATTTTTTTGATTTTATTTTATTTAGTAGATAAATAAATGAAAACATGTAATTCTTATAGGATTTTGAATAAATATCTATAGATAGCACATCTAATTCAAATTTTTCACTAGAATTCATTGTATCCACAAACTCTTTAACAAATATCCCTTTTTGGGATTCACCATGTGGGTACATGTTTGTTACTACTAGTACTCTATTTACTTTCATCGATCACTCTGTTTATCTCATCATACTTAAAAAACTCATCTTTAGTATATCGTTCAAAGCTGTGTGATTTCACCTTATCTAAACAATTCTCTAGCTCTTCAAGGTTCCAACAAACTATCGCAAAATTATTATCTTCTACATATTTTGCTATTTCAACTTGGTGTTGATCATCTCTATCGGTATTGGGTACAACAACTAGCCTTTTCCCTTGTTCGAGAAGTGAATAAATAGAGCCAGCCCCTGCATGGGTTACGACTATATCATATGAATCCAATATGGAGCTAAAATCCGATGAGAAATCAATACTCTTAATTGAACCTGTATCAATGCAACACGCAGTTTGCATAAATATATCATTCTCTTTCCCATCATAAAGATTAATTATCAAATTAGTTAGGCTATTAAAAGGTGTTGTACCTACCGTATGTAGAAATCTCATAATTTTATAACCTGCCAGAATAAATACCCTTGGGGTATATTTTTTTTAGTTCAACATTCTGATATAAAAACATATCGGCAATTGGATAAATCAACTTAGCAGTTTGTGACTTTGTATAAAATCTACTCCAAGTTTCAATAAAAATTAAATTACTCCTAGTCACCTTACCAATAATAAAAAACAAAAAACAAAAGGCAGGCCCTGTTGAAATAATAGTCTTAGGCCGATATAGAATAAATAGTTTTAGCGCTAAAAAAAAGGAGAGAAGTATTGATATCATTGTATAAAATATAGTGTTGTTACTCTTTTTCCTAAGAGGTCGACAATAGAAGTATTTTTCACCAAGTACAAGATTCTTAGAATCTACAATATGAATTAATTTTGCACTATCTTGATTAAGATTGTTTAAAAGTCGATTCATCTGAGCCGAGTGACCACCTTCACCATAAATCAGAAATGTAAAACTATTTCTCATAAAACCCTCTAGTTAAAATATAACAGACATAAAATATATAAAGTCGGATCATTGAGGACGCATCTACAAAAGCATTGCCTTTATAATGGAGCAAAAACATTGTAATTATGAAAAATATAACAAATACTTTAGCATTTCGATAATGAAGCTTATTCATAATCGCCAAATTCATGCTAATCCAAATAGTGTAGTAAATGGATGAGTAAATAATTCCCATAAACAACATGACACGCATGTAACCGGCATCCACATGATAATAATAACTGCCATCTTTATTTACATACTGCCAATCGCCAAAATAAAAAGTTTGATCTCCTGGATAAAAATAGAAACTAGACAGCGTATCAGAAGAACTAGTAGAAAATTCACCTAAATTAATATAATTAATTATTGGTTCAAGCGCCCAGCGTAAAATAAAACTACTATCCAAAAGGGCCTGATTTGAAATAATCGAGTAAACGCTAAATGTCGTAACTACAGCAATAATAATAAAAACTGGAAGCAACCGACTGTAAAGGTATTTTTTATTAAACAAAATACAAATTTGAATGAGAACAAAAACAGCCAATACAACCATTGAACTTCTCGATGAAAACAATGCAGACAAGAATATTAACGAAAAATAAAAGCATTCTATCTTGGTGATTCTACTATTCTTAATACATTCATTGATTCCAATACAGAGTATCATGATCTGAGTTGTACCAACTGTATAATTAGCAAAACCTGTTAACCCGACGAATCGATAGGAATAGTAATCGAGTATACTTGTGCTGACTGAAACTAATGAACCATATAAATCTTTAATCTGAGGTGAAACAATCATAACAAATATACTGATTGATTGAACCACTCCAACAAATGTTATCAACTTCAATGGTGAAACTCTCAACGAGTAACACAAATAACAGAAAAAAACAGCAACTGGAACAAAATCTATGGTATATATCGCAGCATAGTAAGGTATAGTCAAAGAGGATGAATCATTAAAAAGACTCAAGAAAATTAATAGAATTGAAAATATAAATAGAGCAATAACGGACTTAAAGGAGTAGAATAATGAATTGCAAAAAGACCTATATTTACCATTAAAAAAATATAAAACAAAACCTATTGAACCCATTATGATCCATACTAATTTTGAGCTATCAATTGGTAAGAATACATATTTTATTGTGTAGATATATAACAAAAAAGTTAAATGCAATACTACCTTACTTATTATCGATATTGGCATTATTTCTTGCTTCTTTTTTTGAACAACAAATAAAAATTCCTCACATGATAGAGTGAAAAAATCATAAGAATATACTTAATACGCGATTGTTTTTTATTGGCCTCAATATATTCAAATAACCTAGTCATTATATTTTCATTAAGGACAGGTTCCACTACATTCAACAGATTTCCACCTCGGTAGTTCTTTGAAATATGATATTTTCTCCTTCTCTGAATAAGTTTCTTACTTGCTCCAATAGAGTTCGGACGAATTCTGTAATATAAAAGCTTTTCATTTATATTTTTAATTTTAAAACCAGCAAGTTTTGCTCTACATAGGAAGTCATAGTCTTGAGAACACCTAAAGTCCCTGTATCCAGAAAGCCGTGAAAATATATAGAATCTCATCATCCAAGAAGGGTGTATACTATCGGATCCATAATCAAGATCTACCGAACCAAGCTTAACATTAAACTCTCCGGTAACGTCACTTTGTTCATTAATAGTGATCGCTGATGTTCCAATAAGATCAGCATCTTTTGCATTATCTAAGTATTTAACTTGCTCTTTAAACCGATTAGGAACAGATATGTCATCAGCATCCATACGTGCAATGTAAGCGTAGTCTTTATCTTTCATTATATCAAAAGCTAAATTCAGACTATTTGCTAATCCAAGGTTAAATTTATTGATATGAATATTGAACCTCCCATCTAAACTTGCGAGGTTTAATAAATAGCTTTTTATAATTTCATCAACATCAGGTTTATCTACTATAATTATAACATCAAAGTTCGTATATGTTTGTTCTTTCAATGAATTAATAGCTTCGGAAAGGTGCTCCAAAGACTCATTATACGTTGTCATCAAAACCAGTACTTTGTTCAAAATAATGACCTTAATTTTTTATCTAGAAAATATAAAATACAAAAATATAAAATTGCATTGATTATGCCTGAACCGTATTCCGGTACTAACCACAATGATATTGGTAGAAAGAAAATAGATATAAACATACCGACGGAAATTACATTTCTAACATATCTAGCTTGCCCACTTAAAGTCAATACTTGTGAGTAGAGAGAATTACAGCAATGTGGTATTAATGTTAAACTGAGCGTTACAACTAAAACTATATAATCTAGAGAAAAATCACCATCCCAGTAGTAGTTAAAATAAATAAATAGGACGACAGATAACATGAGGCTAAGCGCGAATGAAATAGAAAGTAACCTAATCTCGCTTTTCTTAAAAACTGCCATCATTTCAGTACGATTAGTAACATAAAGTTCAGATAAAATAGGTTGTAAAGACAATGTAATAGGGGTTGAAAAATTAACTAAAGCAGAAAGTCCTTTCATTGTTATATTATAAATCCCCAGCACTGTAGCATCTACCATTGTAATAATAATTTGATT
>NZ_JAPPTH010000033.1:0-44279 GCF_027587015.1 Vibrio sp. Makdt | reverse complement strand
CTTTTTTCGCATTAATGACTCTACGAATCATAGGTACATTCAGGCGTTATCGATGAATCACAGGGCGCTTTGCCAGATCAGGAAGATTACCCGCAAGACCCAGAGCTCGCTTCATAATTTCATCTTTTGCACCAGGCAACTGACCCGCAAGCTTCATACCTATGCCACGAATCAGCTTCTTAGCTGGGTTATCGCCTTCAAACAGATCTTTAAAGCCCTGCATCGAAGCAATCATCTTCGCCGCTTCTGCTTTTCTCCAGCGCTCATAACCACGTAAGTTACGCTTAGTACCAATGTCTTCACCTGCAGCCCAAAGCTTTAATAGCTCTTGTGCTAGGCTGGCTGCATCTAACAAACCAAGGTTAACGCCCTGCCCTGCAAGCGGGTGAATGGTATGCGCTGCATCACCCACCAAAGCTACGCGTTCTACTGCGAAGTCACGCGCATATCGCATACGCAATGGGAAAGCAAAACGCTCACCAACCACTTCACATAAGCCAAGCTTTGCATCGAACTCAGCTGTTAACTGCTTGTTGAATTCAGCATCCGACATTGATACTAGGTTCTCGGCACGATTAGGCTCAGTAGACCAAACAATCGAGCTCATGTTGCTCGGTTGCATTGGTAAGAATGCCAACGGACCCTGTGGCGTAAATATTTGACGAGCCACACTATGATGCGGTTCTGCGGTTTTAACATTAGCAACAATTGCACTGTGTCCATAATCCCAATGCGTTAGCGGAATATCTTGCTGCTTGCGAACCCAAGAGTTAGCTCCATCCGCACCCACAACGAGTTTAGCCGTTAGTGCTTGACCGTTATCTAAAGTCAGCCATGCTTCACTTTCACCAATTGCCATTGTTTTGCACGTTGCAGGCATGTACAGGCTCACATTGTCTTGCCTCTTCACTTGCTCAAGCAAGGCTAATTGAATCACACGGTTCTCAACAATATGACCGAGGTTCGGTTGCGCTAAACGCGTTGAATCAAATTCAATGCGTGCGAAGCTATCTTGTTCCCATACTTCCATCGCTTGATAAGGGGCGGCACGTCTTTGTTCAATTCCCTGCCACGCACCTAGATTACGCAAAATCACCTCACTAGAACGGCTCAATGCAGAAACTCGTACGTCTGGCAGTTCATTCAGCCCTTCACTAGGCGCTCTGCCTTCAATCACAGCGATTCTCAGGTCGCTGTCTTTCAGGGCAGCAGCAAGCGCTAAGCCAACCATCCCTCCACCAACAATTGCGATATCAACACTTTGCATCATTATTTATCTACCTTATCTTTCTACTAGGCCAAGCGTATGACGCAAAAGTGGACCTTTAAGTGGTGGAAGGTTATCCATAACAGATAACCCAAGGTTGCGCCCGATACGAGCGGTTAAAAAGTCATTTGAGAACAGATGCACTAGGCTCGATGTCAGTGTAATCGTCGCCCCTCTGTCCTGTTCTCTACGTTTTCTAAAGTTAACAAGACCAGTGTATCGACCAACATCATCCAACTGAGTACACAACTCTTCGGCTAAAGAAGCCACATCACGGATACCAAGGTTAAAGCCCTGACCCGCGATCGGGTGAAGAGTTTGAGCGGCATTGCCGACAATCGCAAATCGATGAGAGATATTTTGTTGTCGGTGACGAAGAATCAGAGGATAGCTCGCACGCTTACCCACCTTCTCTAAACGGCCTAATCGCCAACCAAAATCATTCTGCAGCTGTTCAAGGAACTGGCTGTCATTTAAAGCCATGACTTTATCAGCTTGCTCTGGAGGTAAACACCACACTAACGATAGGCGGTTGTCCGTCATCGGCAATAAAGCAACTGGCCCATGATGGGTAAAACGCTCAAAGGCACGACCTTGATGCAGCTCGCTCGCCACAATGTTGGCAATGACAGCCACTTGCTCAAAGTCATGCTCGCTCAACGAAATATTCAGTTGTTGGCAGCAGGTAGAGATCGCTCCGTCAGCTGCAACCAACAACTTAGTAGTAATGGTTTGCCCACTGTTAAGGTCAATGGTCGTCAGTAAATCACTACGCTCAATTTTCGCTACTGAGTCAGGGCACAACATCGTGATGCTCGCTTCAGACTCCAGCTTTTGCTGATAGATTCGACCGACATCCGCCAACTCGACCACATAACCAAGTGCATCAACCGCAAGATCTTCGCTGTAAATATCAGTCATCCCTGCATGCCCACGATCCGAGACATGAATATCTTTAATCGGGGTAGCGACAGGAGCGATCGATTGCCACAACTGCAACGAATCAAGGATCTGCACTGTGCCATAAGACAAAGCGATCGAACGAGAATCAAATCCAGGGTGAGCTTGATGATCAACCTGATAAGGCTCCACTACCGCAATCGACAGTGAACCTTGGCTTAGGTGATTCAAAGCCAGGGCTAAGGTTGCCCCTGCCATCGCACCACCAGCAATTACAACATCATATTGAGCCATCATAACCTCAAACCGACAAACGATTAGTGAATGGTTGGCGCCGCATCTTCAGATGGGCGTGCACCGAATTCAGCATGAATGGTTAATGCACACGCTTTTACGTGCTCAATAACGTGCTCTAGAAGTTGTGCTTGTTCTTCTAGATCATCATCTTCATCAATGCCTAGCTTTGCCATCTCTTCAAGATCAGCCAGTGCTTCTTTAGTGCCTTCCGATGCTTTGTTTAACTGAGCGCCAACAAGCCCTAAACCAGAGATAAAGTGGTTAATCCAGTCAGACACACCATCCGCCAAATCAAACAGGCTTGCACTTGCGTCTTCGTCAGGTAACAACATAGACAATTCCATGCCTGAGCCTGTGATCTCGTTAGTAGTTACCTTCAGGGTTGCTTCCGCTAAGGTTAACGCGCGGTCTGGCCAACCCATGCCTTCATTGGTGTAATCAAAGATCAGTGGCTGCCAGCTTTTATCTGCAAGGCTTAAGCCTCCGCTTAACATACCCGTTAATAAACCGTGCATCTCAGCAGGGGTTACGGCTAGACTTGCCGATTGAAGTTCAGTCGCAACCGTTAGGTAATCAGGTAAAGTAGTTTCGCTCATCAGATAGCTCGCTCAGTTGTTCTTTATATCGATAGTATAATCGTACCACTTCACCCCAATTCTGGTAAGCATCGATCCCTAGCAATTGAAGAATGACTGACTACCAATTGTTCAATTTGCTGAATTACTGTGTGCTCAAGCTCTCATTTACAAACAGTCACTCTGAAAAGCTTGAATCTTAATAGCGGTTTACCTATAGTTTCTCCCTCAGAGGAGATTGCTTCCTCATCGGTACTTGCACTTTTTGTTTCAAGAAAATAACGAAGAGCAACAGCCTTAAAATAGCGCGTTAAAGAGTTCATCCATCATGAGTAATCAAGCGGTAGACGTTGAAATATTAGGAAAACTGACTCGAGTGAATTGTCCACCAGGGCAAGAAGAGTCATTGATTGCAGCGGCGGCCGATCTTGATAATCGATTGAAAGAGATGGCTGAACGTACTAAGGTAACCAATGAAGTGAAGCTGCTGACTATCGCAGCTCTGAACATTTGCTATGAATTACAAACCAAGAAATTTGAAGCAAATGACGAACAAAACGCACTGACCGAGCGAATGGAACAGCTCACAACATCACTTTCAGATGTTCTCAGTAAGGTTAAGCACGGACAGCAATAGCGTACACAAAATTTACCCTGGAGTGTTTGTCAGAGGATTCACGTCCCCGAGCCGATAAGCAATCCCTAAGGGTTAGTACTTGAGTGCTATTGAGCATGCTCGGCCCGACCGAGAAGCCTACGGTAATCATTGCTGATCCGCCTTGAACTCGCTGGTTCAAGGGCCATCTATTCTCAACGGCACTTTGGGGTATCCCTTCTTATGAAGACGCTCACACGCAGCGAATTTCGCAAACAGATCCGTATTAAGCGCAACTCCCTATCTAACGAACAACAAGCTCAATCCGGTTTAGACTTAGTTAAGCAGTGCGCTCAACTCGATGACATTCAGTCTGCTCAACATATCGCACTTTATATCTCGATCGATGGTGAACTTGATACCCAACCTTTAATCGAGTGGTTATGGTCGCAAGGTAAGCAAACTTATTTACCAGTATTACACCCGTTCTCTGACGGACACCTGTTGTTTCTGCACTACTCTCCAACCACACCCACTGTTTTAAATAAGTACGGCATTGTAGAACCCCAGCTTAATCAAACGTTGGTGAAACCTTGTCAGCAACTCGACCTCATCCTGACGCCCCTTGTCGGCTTTGACTCTCATGGTCACCGCTTAGGTATGGGCGGCGGCTATTACGATCGCACCCTAGCAAAGTGGTTTGCGACCGGCGAAGGTGCAACTCCAATTGGTTTAGCTCACGATTGCCAACATGTCGATACTCTACCGATTGAGGAGTGGGACATTCCGTTACCTAAAATCGTGACTCCGAGTAAAACTTGGCAATGGGAAAGTGACCATTAAAGCGCTATAATCCCGCCGCAAACGTTAACCTTGATATACAAACGTTAACTTCAATACGCGAACGATTAATTCAAAGCGCAAGACCTTATTCAGGAGAATGGCATGACTCAAGATGAAATGAAAAAAGCAGCTGGTTGGGCAGCACTTAAATATGTTGAAGAAGGCAGCATTGTAGGTGTTGGTACTGGCTCTACAGTAAATCACTTCATCGACGCACTGGGCACAATGAAAGACAAAATCAAAGGTGCAGTTTCAAGCTCTGTTGCTTCAACGCAACGCCTAGAAGAGCTAGAGATCAAAGTGTATGAGTGTAATGATGTTGCTAAGCTAGACATCTATGTAGATGGCGCAGACGAGATCAACCCAACTCGCGACATGATCAAGGGCGGCGGTGCAGCTCTAACTCGTGAAAAAATCGTAGCGGCTATCTCTGATAAATTTGTATGTATTGTTGATGGCACGAAAGCTGTTGATGTACTGGGTAAATTCCCTCTACCGGTAGAAGTTATCCCAATGGCTCGTTCATACGTGGCACGTGAGCTAGTTAAGCTTGGTGGTGACCCGGTTTACCGTGAAGGTTGTACAACGGATAACGGCAACGTGATCCTAGATGTTTACGGCATGGCTATTGAAAACCCGAAACAGCTAGAAGACATCATCAATGGTATTGCTGGTGTGGTAACGGTTGGCCTATTCGCACACCGTGGTGCAGATGTGGTTATCACAGGTACCCCTGAAGGTGCAAAAATCGAAGAATAAATAATAGAAAATTGAGTTTTTCTGTTACTTCATTACATACGGTGCTCAAGGGCGCCGTTTTTTTTGCTTTGCACCTGTAAAATTATGTCTTATTCCGTAATTTTCTTACCCAAAACATTTTTTTTTTGTTACTTTATTGTTCAGAAGACGCACAGGGAAAACGTTTGTCTCCTAACAAAGTGGTGAGTTTGTTCCCCTTTCAGCCATTTTGTAGCACGTGCGCCGCATTTGCCCAACCTTTCCATTTTAAGGACGAGAACAATGGCCAAAGTTTCACTGGAAAAAGAAAAAATAAAAATTCTACTTCTAGAAGGTCTTCACCCTTCTTCAGTAGAAGTACTTCAAGCCGCTGGTTACACAAATATTGAGTACCACAAAGGCTCACTACCTGAAGATGAACTACTTGAAGCAGTTAAAGATGCTCACTTCATCGGTATTCGTTCTCGCACAAACCTTTCCCAAGAAGTGATTGATGCTGCTGAAAAATTGGTTGCTATCGGTTGTTTCTGTATCGGTACTAACCAAGTAAACCTTGAAGCGGCTGCAAAACGTGGCGTACCTGTCTTCAACGCACCATTCTCAAATACGCGAAGCGTTGCGGAACTGGTTCTTGGTCAGGTTCTATTACTACTGCGTGGCATCCCAGAAAAGAACGCTCTTGCGCACCGTGGCATCTGGAAAAAGAGTGCAGACAACTCTTACGAAGCTCGTGGTAAGCGTTTAGGCATTATCGGTTACGGTCACATTGGTACTCAGCTTGGTATTATTGCAGAAAACCTTGGTATGCGTGTTTACTTCTACGATATTGAAAACAAGCTGTCTTTGGGTAACGCAACGCAAGTTCACACCATGACAGAACTGTTGAACAAGTGTGATGTGATCTCTTTGCACGTTCCAGAAACTAACGAAACCAAGAACATGATGGGTAAAGAAGAGTTCGAGCGTATGAAGCCAGGCTCTATCTTTATCAATGCAGCGCGTGGCACTGTAGTCGATATTCCTGCTCTGTGTGGTGCTCTAGATTCTGGCCACCTTGCTGGTGCAGCTATCGATGTATTCCCAACCGAACCAAAAACCAATGCTGACCCATTTGAGTCTCCGTTGATGCAGTTCGATAACGTGATTCTTACACCTCACGTAGGTGGTTCTACTCAAGAAGCGCAAGAGAACATCGGTGTTGAAGTGGCTGGCAAGCTAGCGAAATACTCTGATAACGGCTCTACTCTATCAAGTGTTAACTTCCCAGAGGTATCATTGCCACTACATACAGGCACGTCTCGTTTACTGCACATTCACGAAAACCGCCCTGGTATCCTAACTCAGATCAACACCATCTTCGCTGAAGAAGGCATCAACATCGCGGGTCAGTACCTACAGACTGCGGCTGATATGGGTTATGTAGTTATCGATGTAGAGGCGGACCGTTCAGAAGAAGCATTGCTTAAACTGAAAGAAATCGAAGGCACCATCCGTGCTCGTCTACTTCACTAATCATCGAACTCGATATTAGAAAAACAAAAAGGCTCTCATTACGAGAGCCTTTTTAGTATTTGGCCTATGGTAGGCAATTAGATCATGATGATCTAATTATTCTTCAAGCTGATAGATCACATTGACACGATCACGAATAGTGATCGTTGAGTCTTCATAAGAGTTAGATTCTGTTCTCGCATCCATTGCCATAGAACGCATTAATACCGGCTGAGAAGACTGTGCGTTGTAATCCACACGCCAAACGTCACCAAGCTCACGCTCAAAACCCGTCGCTAATGATTTCGCTCTCGCTCTTGCGTCTTTGATGGCTTCTAAACGCGCTTGTTCTTGGTATTTAGCCTGGTCACGCACTTGCAATTGGATGTTATCGATCTGGTTAATCCCTTGAGCAATAGCAATATCCATATACTCATTGAGATTCGATAACTCTTTTACTTCGACCGTCACATTACGTGAAGCTCGGTAACCGACTAACTCTGGCTTGCCGTCTTTTGGATAGTGATATTGAGGTGCTAGGTACAGGTTAGAGCTGTGTACACTCGCCTCATCAACACCGGCTTGGTGCAGCTTGTTAAGAAAACCGGTTACCACTTTATCAACGGTGATTTTTGCTTGTTCTGCCGTCATCGTTGACTCTACAACTCTGACCGAAAACGTCGCCATATCGGGCGTCGCGATTACTTCGCCATAACCGGTGGTAGAAATATGCGGAAAAGATGGCGAGTTAGCCAATGCAGAAAAGCTCACAGCGCTCAAGGCAGCAGTAAGGGCAAGAGAGGTTGCTAACATCTTTGGTACAAACTTCATGGGGGGAGACCTATGCTAAACAAATGTCTTTTCATCATAGAGTAATTTGTCGCTTATCCAATCCAGACGCAACACTTCTAACAGAACTTTGACGCTGAAAAAACCGCCAACTTACTGTGGTAGATGTTCGTGAGCAAAACTCAAGATCGCTTGCGAGATCTCTTTAAGTACCCCACTTTCAAGCTGCCAATGGTGCCAATAAATCCGATAAGACAATAAAAAACCGGGGGTAATATCAATCAACGAACCCGATTCTAGCTCCTCGATGATCTGTAACCTCGGAATCAAACAGTAGGCAACGCCCGACAATGCCAAACGTACAAATGCTTCTGAGCTACCGACCGTGTGATTGATCACACTGTCTCTAGGCACATTAAAATGATCATGCAAAAACTTCTTATGTAGGTCGTCATATTGATCATATGACACTGCAGGGGCTTTTCTCAATGTGGTGTAATTAACCCCTTCAGAAAAATAACGTTGATGAAAGTCAGGACTCGCCACACACACATAATCCATGCGACCAAGGTAGTCGGCACTACAGCCAGGAATCGCTTGAGACTCCAAACTAATAGCACCTGCCACTTCACCACTTTTGATTTTCTCTATGGTTCTCGATTCGCCATGAATAGCAAGATTCAATTCCACTTGGCGCGACTTCATCACACCCGACAAAGCAGGCAGTAACCAAGTGGCTAAGCTATCCGCGTTGGTGGCAATAGATATTGATAAAGGTTGCGCGCTATCTTCATTCATCAACTCAGGCACCAGTTCATGCTCTAACAAACGAACCCTGCGATACAAACCCAACAACTTTTTACCAGCTGGGGTAGGCCTAGGCGGGTTTTCTCTCACCAAAGCAGGTTGAGCTAACCACTTTTCTAGCTGTTTGATGCGTTGAGACACCGCAGACTGGGAGATATATAACTGCTCCGCAGCCCTTTCAAAGCTACGTTGTTTCACCACAGCATCCAGTGCTTCTATCCACTTATAATCCAATCCACGCATCAATTTGCTTCCTTTTTAAGCTAACTCAACACCACATTAGCAACTCTAATAATAGATTAAAATCATTAATTATACTTATTTAAAGGGTCGGAGTATCTTCGCCATATAGCACGTAAATATCGTTAAATAAGTGGAGGTTAAAATGAGTTTTTGGGTTTTATTGCAAGGTTTTGGTCTAGGGGCAAGCATGATTATCCCTATTGGCGCTCAGAATGCGTACGTCCTAAATCAAGGAATAAAGCGCAACCACCATTTAACCACAGCGACAATTTGTAGTCTGCTCGACACTCTGTTTATCTCATTGGGTATTTTTGGTGGCGGTGCGATTCTGTCGCAAAATGAATTGCTACTCACCTCAGTGACGTTAGGCGGCATCGCTTTTCTAACCGTGTATGGTTTGTTATCACTGCGCAGTGCCTTTAAAGCGCCCTCAAGCGAGGAATCAAAAGGAGAGATACTGGCTCGTGGTAAGCGCACCGTTATTTTGGGCGCCTTGGCGGTGACAGTATTAAACCCACACCTCTATTTAGATACCGTGGTGATTCTTGGATCGATTGGCGGGCAGTTTGAAGGTAACGACAGAATTGCTTTTGCTATGGGAACCATCTTGGCTTCGTTCGTTTGGTTTTACTCTTTGTCATTGGGCGCAGCAAAGCTAGGCCCAACGCTATCTAAACCGAATGTTAAGAAAGGCATTGATATCGCTGTTGCGACCATGATGTTCGCAATTGCAGCAGTGCTTACCAATGGACTGATTGAGCAATACTGGTAATCACTTCAAGAACAGAGACTACCGACCAAGCCAGAGAAGACATCAGTAACTCATTCATATAGTGAGTTACGCTAGAATGACTCGAATTTTACTGTTCAGTTCACTCAGCGCAGCTTCAAGGCTTGGTTCCGGTTGGCTTAAATGATTTATCAAGGTCATGAAATAGCTATCCATAATCAATGGCATTTTTTCAGAAATAGATGCATCGACATTAACCGTCTGAAACAGTGCCTGATCAAAGGTGCGGTAATAGTCTAGATCCCAAATGACCTCTTTGAGTAACGCTCGACTTAACTCAACATTATCAAAATAATAGCGGTAGTAGTGTTCAATCAGCGAGATACCGACATCCACAACACGTTTATCTTGCTCAGCAGCTAACACCTCCTGACCAATCTTTTCCAACTGCGATAGCATTCCTTCTCGAAGAATCGTCAGCTTGGTTTCAAAATGACTAAACACCGTGCCATCTGCTACACCCGCGTGACGAGCGATCTGGCGAGTTGTGGTGTTGTCATAACCATTCTCCCCAAACAGCTCCCAAGCAGATGTTAGGATCTTCTGTTTCGTTATCTCTCTCTTACTCACGAAAATACACCCTTCTCAAATCAAGCTTGATCATACTCTTAGTGCTCTAATTTGACAAATTGAGCGCGCTCAATTATAAAAATGAGCATGCTCATTTTAATTTGGAGATACGGAGATGATGAATTTGTTAAACCGACTGGGACAAGTGATTATTTTTCTGCCCACGATCTTTTGCTTCTCTTACCTACTTCGACCACTACTGATGATGATTCTGATTCCTGGCGGTTTATGTTTATTGGCTATCTTGGGAGGGAAAGAAGTAAGAAAGCCCTTATATGCGATGTTGAAAACATCGTTGTGGCCGACGTCGAGTAGAACGCGAAATAGGGATATACAAAGAAAAGAAGCTAAGCAGTAACAACAACTAAGGAGTAAGAGGAATCATATTGAAAACAACAAAAAAGGCGGACAACCTAAGTTATCCGCCTTTCGTTATAAAAGCTTACCGCTGTAAAAGCCGATTAAAGAATTAAGCTTCTACTTTATTCATGTGCACATCCATTTGTGGGAATGGAATTTCGATACCTTCTTTATCCAAGCCTTCTTTGATTGCTTGCATCAGGTCGAAGTAAACATTCCAGTACTCTGCAGTGCTAACCCATGGACGAACCACGAAGTTAACTGAAGAGTCAGCAAGTGCGTGAACACCCACTTGAACGCCAGGTTCTTTCAACACGCGCTCATCAGATTCACAGATCTTAGTCAGAAGTTCTTTGGTCTTTTGTAGATCAGCACCGTAAGAAACTCCGATCATTAGGTCAATACGACGTGTGTCATGACGAGAGTAGTTCGTAATTGGGCTACCGATAACGCTGCCGTTTGGTACCACAACCATTTTGTTGTCAGGTGTTGTTAGAACAGTTTGGAAGATTTGAATTGAATCAACTGAACCCGCTACACCACCGATTTCCACGTAGTCACCAGACTTGAATGGACGGAATGCAACAATAAGTACACCAGCAGCAAAGTTAGATAGTGAGCCTTGTAGAGCCAGACCGATAGCTAAACCAGCCGCACCAATTACAGCAACGACAGATGCTGTTTGAACACCTAAGCGACCAAGAGCTGCAATTAGAACAATAACAAATAACAAGTAACGAACTAAGCCATGGATAAACTCGACAACCGCTCGGTCCATTTTCTTCTTCTGAAGAACCTTAGACACGCTATTCGCTACTGCTTTAACGATTAAGTTACCAATAAATAGAATAACGAGCGCAGAAATAATGTTTACACCGTATTGAATAAACAAATCTGAGTTATCCGTTAACCATTGTTCTGCATTTGAAAGACCATCCACAAGCGGGGTCTCAATCGTTGTAGAACTCTCAGCCATAATGTGCATCCTCTATGTAATATGCTATGAGCTAAACTGCCTTAAACCAAGCCTTACTATTTAACCGCCACCTTTAATTTGTACAATTAAATCATAACGTTAACGTAAAAACTTGCTAAGTCCTTTTTACGAAACAGAGTGTCTACCCCTGTTTTTCGGCACGATATCCTATCTTTGACAGATTGCAAAGTCATATTTATGTAAGCCTTTGAATAAAGGAAGCTTACGCATAAACACAAATACCGATAACTAAAAGACTACGAAATTTATTCACCGTACGCTAGGTTTTTCACATAAATAATACAATTTTTTATCAGACACAAAAAAACCCGCTCGATGAGCGGGTTTTTAAAACTTAAAGAGTACTTAATTCAAAGAATTATAGTACGTCTACAGCGTTAAGGTCAGCGAATGCTTTCTCAAGACGAGTAACCATAGAAGCTTGACCAGCACGTAGCCATACGCGTGGATCGTAGTACTTCTTGTTTGGCGCAGCTTCGCCAGTTGGGTTACCGATTTGACCTTGTAGGAAATCGAAGTTATCAGCAGAGTACTGACGGATACCATCCCAAGTTGCCCACTGTGTATCAGTATCGATGTTCATTTTGATAACACCGTAGCCGATAGACTCTTGGATTTCTTCTTCAGAAGAACCAGAACCACCGTGGAATACGAAGTTTAGAGCGTTAGGTGCGATACCGAACTTCTCTGCACAGTATGCTTGAGAATCACGTAGGATAGTTGGAGTAAGTACAACGTTACCAGCTTGGTAAACACCGTGTACGTTACCGAAAGAAGCAGCGATAGTGAAACGTGGGCTAACAGCCATTAGTTTCTCGTATGCGTATGCTACGTCTTCTGGAGAAGTGTAAAGCTCAGATGCGTCCATATCAGAGTTATCAACGCCGTCTTCTTCACCACCAGTACAACCAAGTTCGATTTCGATTGTCATGTTCATTTTAGCCATGCGCTCTAGGTACTTAGCACATGTTTCGATGTTCTCTTCTAGAGACTCTTCAGAAAGGTCTAGCATGTGAGAAGAGAATAGAGGCTTACCAGTTTGTGCGAAGAACTCTTCACCAGCGTCTAGTAGACCGTCGATCCATGGAAGTAGTTTCTTAGCAGCGTGGTCAGTGTGTAGAATAACTGGAACGCCGTAAGCTTCAGCTACAGCGTGTACGTATTTAGCACCAGCTACAGCACCAAGGATTTGTGCACCTTGACCTTCAAGTTTAACGCCTTTACCTGCGAAGAATGCAGCGCCACCGTTAGAGAACTGAACAACTACTGGAGATTTAACTTTAGCAGCTGCTTCTAGTACTGCGTTTACAGAGTCAGTACCAACAACGTTTACAGCAGGAAGAGCAAATTTGTTTTCTTTTGCTACTTCAAATACTTTCTGTACGTCATCGCCAGAAATCACACCAGGTTTTACAAAATCGAAGATCTTAGACATGGAAATAGTCCTATTTATTCTATCGTTTTAAGATTAAAAAACTTAAGTTTAAAAACTTGCAATCGTTTGCTCACAACTTATGCCATTCTAGCAAAAAAGTGTGATATGCAGCAAACGTTAAAAGGCGAGATTCGCATCTCGCCTTTCTAAATCAATTATGCTTTAGCACGCTCTTCAAGCATTGCTACTGCAGGAAGTACTTTACCTTCAACGAACTCAAGGAAAGCGCCGCCGCCAGTAGAGATGTAAGAAACGTCAGCTTTGATACCGAACTTGTCGATAGCTGCTAGCGTGTCACCACCACCTGCTACAGAGAAACCAGCAGACTCAGCGATTGCTTTAGAGATACCTGCTGTACCCGCTTCGAAGTTCTTGAATTCGAATACGCCTACAGGGCCGTTCCAAAGGATCGTTTTTGCGTTGCCGATGATTTCAGCTAGAGCAGCAGTTGAATCTGGACCTAGGTCGAAAATCATGTCGTCGTCTGCAACTTCAGATACGTGTTTGATTTCAGCTTCTGCGTTCTCGTCGAATGCTTTAGCACATGCAACGTCAGTCGCTACTGGAATAGCACACTCTTTCATCAGCTTCTTAGCAGTGTCAACTAGGTCTGCTTCGTATAGAGACTTACCTACGTTGTGACCTTCAGCTGCGATGAATGTGTTTGCGATACCACCACCAACAACTAGTTGGTCTGCAACTTTAGATAGAGACTCAAGAACCGTTAGCTTAGTAGAAACTTTAGAACCACCAACGATAGCAACTAGTGGACGCTCTGGGTTATCCATTGCTTTACCTAGTGCTTCTAGCTCAGCAGCAAGAAGAGGACCAGCACATGCTACAGGAGCGTGAGTACCAACACCGTGAGTAGATGCTTGTGCACGGTGAGCCGTACCGAATGCATCCATTACGAAGATGTCACATAGAGATGCGTATGCTTTAGATAGCTCTTCTTCGTTCTTCTTCTCGCCTTTGTTGAAGCGAACGTTTTCTAGAACAACTAGTTCACCAGCGTTTAGCTCTAAGCCGTTTAGGTAGTCTTTAGCCAGTTTAACTTCGCAGTCTAGTGCGTCGTTTAGGTAGTTAACTACAGGAGCTAGAGAGAACTCTTCGTTGTACTCGCCTTCAGTAGGACGACCAAGGTGAGAAGTAACCATTACTTTTGCACCAGCTTCTAGACAAAGCTTGATAGTTGGTAGAGATGCTAGGATACGTGCATCTGAAGTTACTTTACCGTCTTTTACTGGTACGTTTAGGTCAGCACGGATAAATACGCGTTTACCTGCAAGTTCCAGGTCAGTCATCTTGATCACAGACATGATTTGTCCTCTCAAATTTAAATAAAAATAAAGTTTGGAAACTCAGCAACCCTGCCAAGCCTATAAATTATTCAACTGGTAGTTCTTTAACTACTAGTAATATGTGGACTCTCGTTATTTATTTCAAGCTAAAAAATAAATAATCCACACATTTGCTTCTAGGTCTTACTTCTTGCCTTCAGAAGCTTGCATTGCAAGAACCGTATCTAGCATTCGGTTCGCAAAGCCCCATTCATTATCACACCACACTAGCATTTTTACTAAGTGGCCATTGCTCACTCGAGTTTGTGAACCATCAACAATCGCGCTATGGGGATCATGATTAAAGTCGATGGATACGAGCGGCGCTTCAGTATAGTCAACGATGTTGTGTAATGTACACTGAGATGCGTTAACAATGGTTTGATTTACGTCATTAACTTTCACATTCGTATTAATTGTGACACTTAAATCCATCGCTGTTACGTTTACCGTCGGTACACGCACAG
Source organism: Vibrio sp. Makdt (assembly GCF_027587015.1). Classification (NCBI taxonomy): domain Bacteria; kingdom Pseudomonadati; phylum Pseudomonadota; class Gammaproteobacteria; order Vibrionales; family Vibrionaceae; genus Vibrio; species Vibrio sp. Makdt. Next base: position 29,775 of record NZ_JAPPTH010000033.1, on the reverse strand, counting down.
ATATTGCTTCGAACTTGTTAGAAAATTTCGGGAAGATTCTTTCAATACCTTTATGCAGTTTGGTATCGACAGGAATAATAGATTGGCTTGCTGCACGAGTACGGCGAAGGTCGCTGTGGTAAGCATCAATAACTTGCTGATCATTCATTGAAGAGTGAATGGTCGTTATGGTGCCTGATTCAATGCCAAAGGCTTCGTCAAGAACCTTAATGATAGGGACGATACAGTTGGTGGTACATGAACCGTTAGAAACGATTCTGTGGTCGGCTTCGATAGTATCGTGATTCACGCCGTAGATAATGGTGTTGTCTAGGTCATTAGCTCCCGGATGTGAGAACAGTACCTTTTTCGCGCCAGCAGCAATGTGCGCTAGGCCGTCTGCACGGCAGCCGTAAACACCAGTACAATCAAGAACGATGTCCACTTCGAGGTCACGCCAAGGAAGCAACTCGATATCAGCAAGGTGTAGAATACGAATCGTATCGAACTCACCTTTATCTTCCACGCCGATGCCATGATGGACATAGATGTGTTCTTGGTCGTTGGAGATCTTCTTACCGAAGCGACCGTGACTGGTATCGTACTGTAATAGGTGAGCCATAGCGTCAGGCTGAGCAAGCTCATTGACAGCTACTACTTTGATTTGTTGGCTTTTGCCACTTTCGTAAACAGCGCGTAATACGTTACGCCCTATTCGTCCAAATCCGTTTATCGCGACTTTTAGCATAGTTCCGTACATCTAACCAAAATTTCGTGCAACAGATGATAACCGAATCCTACCCAAAAGGCATTAGTTGAATAATCCCGTTAGACGAGGACAGGTTAATCTGCCGCTTGTAGAGATAAGCCTAGAAGAAAAGGTATCCCAAATACAAAAAACCGAGCTCAGCGCTCGGTTTTTATCTTTCATTTAACTATTGGCGCAAGGCCGTCAATCAATGATTAAGCAAGAAGCTCTTTTGCTGTGTCCACTACGTTTTCAGTAGTGAAACCGAACATCTTGAATAGCTCACCTGCAGGTGCAGATTCGCCGAACGTTGTCATACCGATGATCTTGCCACCGAAGCCAACGTACTTGTACCAGAAGTCAGCGATGCCAGCTTCTACAGCAATACGAGCTGTAACGTCAGATGGAAGTACAGATTCACGGTATTCAGCGTCTTGCTTGTCGAACGCGTCAGTTGCAGGCATAGATACTACACGTACCTTCTTACCTTCAGCTGTTAGTTCAGCAGCAGCGTTAACCGCTAGCTCAACTTCAGAACCAGTCGCGATAAGGATTAGCTCTGGCTTGCCTTCACAATCTTTCAGGATGTAACCACCCTTCGCGATGTTCGCTACTTGCTCTTCGCTACGCTCTTGCTGTGCAAGGTTTTGACGAGAGAAAATTAGAGACGTTGGGCCGTCTTTACGTTCGATAGCCAGTTTCCAAGCGACTGCAGACTCAACTTGGTCACATGGGCGCCATGTGCTCATGTTTGGCGTCAGACGTAGAGAAGCCATTTGCTCAACTGGTTGGTGAGTTGGGCCATCTTCGCCAAGACCGATAGAGTCGTGCGTGTAAACTTGGATGTTCTGAACTTTCATCAGAGCAGCCATACGCATTGCGTTGCGAGCGTATTCCATGAACATTAGGAATGTCGCGCCGTATGGTACGAAACCACCGTGCAGAGCGATACCGTTCATGATCGCAGTCATACCGAATTCACGTACACCGTAGTGGATGTAGTTACCAGAGAAGTCATTTGCTTCTAGAGACTTAGAGCCGGACCACATAGTTAGGTTCGAAGGCGCTAGGTCAGCAGAGCCGCCCATGAATTCTGGAAGCATTTGACCAAACGCTTCTAGAGCATTTTGAGATGCTTTACGTGAAGCAATGTTTGCAGGGTTAGCTTGAAGATCAGCAATGATTGCGTTTGCTTTCTCTTCCCACTGTGCTGGAAGTTCACCGTTAGTACGACGTTTGAATTCTGCTGCTAGCTCTGGGTAAGCCGCTGCGTAAGCGTCAAACTTCGCGTTCCACGCCGCTTCTTTTGCTGCGCCCGCTTCTTTCGCATTCCACTCAGCTGCGATATCTGCTGGGATTTCGAAAGGACCGTGTTCCCAGCCAAGCGCTGCTTTAGTTGCTGTGATTTCATCAGCACCTAGTGGAGCGCCGTGGCAGTCGTGCGTACCGGCTTTGTTTGGAGAACCAAAACCGATGATAGTTTTAGTACAGATAAGCGTTGGACGAGGGTCTGTTTTAGCTGCTTCGATAGCTGCATTGATTGCTTCAGGATCGTGACCGTCTACTGCTGGAATTACGTGCCAGCCGTATGCTTCAAAACGCTTAGGAGTATCGTCAGAGAACCAACCTTCCACTTCACCATCGATAGAGATACCGTTGTCATCCCAGAAAGCAACCAGCTTACCAAGACCTAGCGTACCAGCTAGTGAACATGCTTCGTGAGAGATACCTTCCATCAGACAGCCATCACCCATGAATGCATAAGTGTAGTGGTCTACGATGTCGTGGCCTTCTTTGTTGAACTGTGCAGCCAGTGCTTTCTCTGCCATTGCCATACCAACAGCGTTAGTGATGCCTTGACCTAGAGGACCCGTCGTTGTCTCGATACCAGGAGCGTAACCGTACTCTGGGTGACCAGGAGTCTTAGAGTGCAGTTGACGGAAGTTTTTCAGATCTTCAATTGAAAGCTCGTAGCCTGCAAGGTGAAGCAGAGAGTAAATCAACATTGAACCATGGCCGTTAGACAGGATAAAACGGTCGCGGTCAGCCCACTCTGGGTTTGCTGGGTTGTGGTTCAAGTGGCCACGCCAAAGAACTTCAGCGATGTCAGCCATACCCATAGGTGCGCCTGGGTGGCCTGAATTTGCTTGTTGAACACCGTCCATGCTAAGTGCGCGGATTGCATTGGCTAGATCTTTACGAGAAGGCATGTCTGCTCCTGGATACATAAGCGATTTAAAAAAGAGATAGTGCTAATGTTTTCATTTTAATTAGCGCGGGTATTCTCTCAAACGACTATTGCGACTGCAAACGTTTTACTGGCATTTTAACGGTCATTTTTCGCAATTTTCGAACATTTACATCACTTGTCAGCCGCTTATCTCAACCAACACGCAAACGTTTAGTTATGGCATATCATAAAAAAGAGCTTGTAATTCGACCGCTGGAATTTAGAATAGACGTCTAGATGTAGAAACACCTACAAAATATACTGTATTTAATGGCGGCGCTTCCTAGCTTGCGACGCCATGAACTATTTACACCAAAAACTAAAAGTGGAGCTCTCATGGCTAAGCACCTATTCACTTCTGAATCTGTTTCAGAAGGTCATCCAGATAAAATTGCAGACCAAATCTCTGATGCTGTTCTTGATGCCATCTTAGAACAAGATCCAAAAGCACGTGTTGCTTGTGAGACTTACGTAAAAACCGGCATGGTTATGGTTGGCGGTGAAGTAACAACTTCTGCATGGGTTGATATCGAAGAGATCACTCGTGAAACAGTTCGTGAAATTGGTTACGTTCACTCTGATATGGGCTTTGACGCAGACTCTTGTGCCGTTCTAAACACAATTGGTAAGCAGTCTCCAGACATCAACCAAGGTGTTGATAAAGCAGACCCGAAAGAGCAAGGCGCAGGCGACCAAGGCATCATGTTTGGTTACGCGACTAACGAAACTGAAATCCTAATGCCAGCTCCAATCACTTACTCTCACCTTCTTGTTAAAAAGCAAGCTGAAGTACGTAAGAGTGGCAAGCTAGACTTCCTTCGCCCAGATGCGAAATCTCAAGTTACTTTCCAGTACGACCAAGGTAAGATCGTTGGTATCGATGCTGTTGTTCTTTCTACTCAACACTGTGATTCAGTAACAACACCTGACCTACGTGAAGCAGTAATGGAAGAGATCATCAAGCCAGTACTTCCTTCAGAGTGGATCAACAAAGACACTAACTTCTTCATCAACCCAACAGGCCGTTTCGTAATCGGTGGCCCAATGGGTGACTGTGGTCTAACTGGTCGTAAGATCATCGTTGATACCTACGGCGGCGCAGCTCGTCACGGTGGCGGTGCATTCTCTGGTAAAGATCCATCAAAGGTTGACCGTTCTGCAGCTTACGCAGCACGTTACGTTGCGAAAAACATCGTTGCAGCTGGTATGGCTGACCGTTGTGAGATTCAACTGTCTTACGCTATCGGTGTTGCTGATCCAACATCAATCATGGTTGAAACGTTCGGTACTGAGAAAGTAGCGCACGAAATCATCATTGAAGCAGTTCGTCAAAACTTCGACCTACGTCCATACGGTCTTCAAGAGATGCTGAACCTTCTACAGCCTATCTACAAGCAGACTGCAGCATATGGTCACTTCGGTCGTGAAGAGTTCCCTTGGGAAGCGACTGACAAAGCAGCAATCCTTGCTGACTTCGCTGGCCTAAAATAATCTAGCCACTGCGATTTGTTTCTTTAAAGCCCTTACTGCTTAGTAAGGGCTTTATTTTTATGTACTTACCGAACCTTCACTAGCTACTTCTTTCTCTAACGCCCTTCTTTACCGTTAACCACTAAGTATAAAAAGCCGCTGATAATTTGTGTTTTCTAACACTACTGACAATAGTTAAGGTAACTCCTAGGCGATCAAGCTCACATTTAACTTAAATTAATTCAGTCTGATAACGCTCGTTAAATGCACGCTAGAACAAAAACTGGGATGACAAAGAGCAATTTAGCTCAACACCATAACTCTCACACAAGCCACATCGATGAGCCTTATGGAATTATAACTAGGACGTTATTTAACTAGGGGGATCTATGCCTCGTACCGCGCACCCATCCGAACTGAACGATAAAAAACACAAGGTCAGCGATAAGGATTACGCTCGCACCATTCCTTGCAACCAAATCAGTATCTCGGCACCCTTTCATTGGTTGTCGCTTGCTCTGCATGACTTAGTAAGAATGCCATTAATCAGCGCATTTTACGGTTTGTGCTTTATGGGAGCGGCAATCGCCATTGTTCAACTTGTCCAATGGCAAGGAACACACTTGGTGGTGATGCCAAGCTTGATTGTGTACATGCTGATAGGACCTTTTCTTGCTCTGGGTTTGTATGACGCAGCCTGGGAAAGAGAAAAAGGGCACAACGCCAGCCTATTCCATTCAATGAAAGCCATTACTCGCAACTCGACTCACCAGTGGGCCTTTGCGATTGTATTAATGGTCGCGATGATATTCTGGATGCGTATCGCCGCTCTATTACATGCTTTGTATCCATCTGTACAAGGCGCACCATTAGCAGAGTTTGCGCCCTTCTTGATCACGGGTTCTGTGATTGGATTTGTTATCGCCAGCCTAATCTTCAGCATCTCAGCATTTTCTATTCCATTGATGATGGAGAGACGCGTGGATGTGATGAGCGCAATCTTCACCAGCTTCAATGCCGTGAAATCCAACATCCCTGCAATGGTGGTGTGGGCAAGTATTATTTGTGCCGGTATTCTGGTGGGCTTTGCAACCTACGGCATTGGTATGATCGTCACCATGCCGCTACTTGGGTATGGTACATGGCATGCCTACCACGAAATCATCAAGAAGAATCACCACCTATAAATTATCGCCAGAATAACGAGCAATGTTATGATGAGGCCTTAGCTTAAACGCTGAGGCCTTTTTTTGGAGTTAACAACGTTTGTCTTACACCCCGCAACAACATCGAGCAAATAAGAAATTGGCCGAGTGCCTAGCTATCGCTAATCAACATTTCTCTCGTGAATTCCCATGCCCGACCATTACTTACAAGTTAAGAGGTAAAGCGGCAGGAAAGGCCTACCTTCAGCTCAATGAAATTAAGCTCAACCATGTACTCTTCGCCGAGAATGAGGATGCCTTCATTAACGAGGTGGTGCCTCATGAACTGGCACATCTGATTACACATCAAGTCTTTGGACGAGTGAGACCTCACGGGAATGAATGGAAATACGTGATGGAAAAGGTATTCAACGTGCCAGCTAAAACGACCCATAGCTTTGAGATATCCTCAGTGCAAGGGAAGACCTTTGAGTATCGCTGTGCCTGCACGGTTTATCCACTTTCTATCAGACGTCACAACAAGGTGTTACGTAACCAGTCAAGCTACCGCTGCCAGCAGTGTAATCAAACCTTAGCCTTTACAGGCACGCAACTCAGCTAACTCCCCGACTCGGCGCCAGCTTTATTTTATCGCGCCCCTCGCCAATTTAGAAAACTGCACTCAATGGAATTCATGATAGAAATGTAATGGAGAAATCCATCCTTTGAGTGCTAGACTGATGTTTATCATACTTTTATCAGTCTTTTTCTATGTATAAAACCACTCCAAAAGCACTTGGCCTATCGGTGTCTTTTTACTTATCGATAGTATTTGGCCTACTGGTAACCCAAAGCGTTTTCGCCGCTCCACCAAGCTCATTCTCCAAAGCAAAAAAAGAAGCCGTGAAGATTTACCTTGATCACCCGACTTCATTCTATTGTGGCTGTGACATTACTTGGAAAGACAAAAAGAAAGGCATTCCAGATCTTGCAGGCTGTGGTTATCAAGTGCGAAAGCAACAAAAACGGGCCAGTCGAATTGAGTGGGAACACGTGGTTCCCGCTTGGCAATTTGGCCACCAGCGACAATGCTGGCAAGACGGTGGACGCAAGAACTGCACCCGCAATGACAAAATATTCAAATCCATGGAAGCCGACCTTCACAACTTGACGCCGGCAATTGGTGAGGTTAACGGGGATCGCTCCAACTACAATTTCAGTCAGTGGAATGGTATGGATGGAGTAAGCTATGGTCAGTGTGAAATGCAGGTCAGCTTCAAGCAACGTAAGGTGATGCCGCCAGACAGAGCGAAAGGCTCTATCGCTCGAACTTATCTTTACATGAGCCAAGAGTATGGTTTCAAGCTATCTAAACAGCAAACCAATCTGATGATGGCGTGGAACAAGCAGTTCCCTGTCGATGAGTGGGAATGTACTCGTGATGAGCGTATCTATGCCATCCAAGGGAATCACAACCCATTTGTTTATCCAGCTTGTAAATAACGCCACTCACGTAACCCACATTCCTAGCCGTCTCAAACAAGAGTTTCAGAATTGCCCCTGAAACTCTTGCTCTACCCTTGTTTTTTCAACTAAAAGCATCCATGTTAGGCAGAGACAAAATACCCAAATGATCATATTTATAGGTTTACCAGCATGAGAATCCCTCGTATCCATCACCCAGAACGCATTCATCAGTTAGGTTCACTCGCTTTAGGCGAAGATGCCGCGGGTCATGTTGGTCGTGTCCTTCGTATGAAAGAAGGTCAAGAAGTGCTTCTTTTTGATGGCAGTGGTGCTGAATTTCCAGCGACAATTGCTGAAGTATCAAAGAAGAATGTGACGGTTAATGTTACTGAGCGAATCGAGCGCAGCAGTGAATCTCCATTAGACTTACATCTGGGGCAAGTGATTTCACGTGGCGACAAAATGGAGTTCACAATCCAAAAATCAGTAGAGCTTGGTGTGAATACCATTACTCCTCTGATTTCAGAACGCTGCGGCGTTAAACTAGATGCTAAACGCTTCGAGAAAAAACTCGCTCAGTGGCAGAAAATTGCGATCGCAGCGTGTGAACAGTGCGGTCGAAATACAGTTCCAGTGATTCGCCCTATCATGCAACTTGAAGAGTGGTGTAGTGAACCGAGTGAAGCATTAAAGCTGAACTTACATCCTCGTGCAAAATACTCAATTAATACCCTTCCAGAACCTATCAGTAAGGTACGCCTATTGATCGGCCCTGAAGGTGGCTTGTCGGCTGAAGAAATCGGCATGACAGAACAATACAAATTTGAAGAGACGCTACTCGGCCCACGTGTACTTCGTACCGAAACAGCAGCTCTAACCGCAATTACTGCCTTACAAGTCCGTTTTGGCGATCTAGGCTAGGAGAAAAAAATGATCAAACTTGGCATCGTAATGGATCCAATTTCATCCATTAACATCAAAAAAGACTCTAGCTTTGCCATGATGCTTGAAGCTCAGCGTCGTGGTTACGAAATCCATTACATGGAAATGAATGATCTACACTTAGATCAAGGCGTAGCGATTGCAGACACTAAGGTCGTTGAGCTCAAAGAAGATCCAAATGGTTGGTATGAATTCAAGTCAGAACAGACTATCGCGCTATCTGATTTAGATGCTGTACTGATGCGTAAAGATCCTCCGTTTGATACTGAGTACATCTACGCAACCTACATTCTTGAGCGTGCTGAAGAGAATGGCGCACTGATCGTAAACAAACCACAAAGCCTACGTGACTGTAACGAGAAGCTGTTCACAGCATGGTTCCCTGAACTAACACCAACCACCATCGTGACTCGCAAAGCTGAGAAAATTAAAGAATTCCGCGAGAAGCATGGCGACGTAATCCTTAAACCACTTGATGGTATGGGTGGTGCATCGATCTTCCGTGTGAAAGAAGGCGATCCAAACGTATCAGTGATCATAGAAACACTGACTAACCACGGTCAAAACTACGCGATGGCACAGACTTTCGTTCCTGACATCAGCAACGGTGATAAGCGTATTCTTGTAGTTGACGGTGAGCCAATGCCTTACTGCCTAGCTCGAATCCCTGCTAAAGGCGAAACTCGAGGTAACCTTGCAGCTGGCGGTACTGGTGAAGCTCGTCCTCTAAGTGACACAGATTGGGCGATCGCAAGAGCGGTTGCTCCTGCACTAAAAGAAAAAGGTCTAATCTTCGTTGGCCTAGACGTCATCGGTGATAAGCTAACTGAAATCAACGTAACGAGCCCTACATGTATCCGCGAAATCGAAGCCGCTTTCGATATCTCGGTAACGGGCAAATTAATGGATGCAATTGAGCGTCGCGTTAACGCAAAATAACCTAAGCTAAAAGAAAGCCCTAGCGCTTCACACATACGTCTTAGGGATAGAATGAGCGGCTTTACGCCGCTCTTTTCCTTTATTGGGAACACACTGGCAGGAGGCTCTATGAACCTAACGAACCACTTTTTGGTCGCTATGCCCGGGATGAAAGATCCGTATTTTCAAAACTCGGTAATCTACCTCTGTGAACACAACGAGGGAGGTGCGATGGGGTTAATGATTAACGCTCCCATCGATGTCACTGTCGGCAGTATGCTCAAACAAGTTGAGGTTGAGTCTGAACAACCAAAAGCGAATCAAGCCAGCCTTGATAAGCCGGTATTAAATGGTGGACCTGTAGCAGAAGACCGCGGGTTTATTTTGCACAAACCTAAAGGCAGCTATCAATCCAGCATCAACATGACTGACCAAATCTCAGTAACAACCTCAAAAGATATCTTGATGGTGTTGGGCACAGAAGATGAGCCAATGAATTATTTAGTCGCACTTGGGTATGCAGGATGGGAACCGGGACAACTGGAAACCGAACTGACCGAGAACTCATGGTTAACCGTTGAGGCCGACCCTAAAGTCATCTTCGATACGCCAATTTCAGATCGCTGGAAAGTTGCGGTACAAATGTTAGGTATTAATGCCGCTCAGCTTTCAGCAGACGCTGGTCACGCCTAGCTCAAATCAGCTAAATAAAATAAACAGACACTCTCAAACACAGATAAATTTGGAAACCCCATGTCACGAACAATTATGGCATTTGATTACGGTACAAAAAGTATCGGCAGCGCGATTGGACAAGAAATCACTGGTACAGCGAGCCCTTTAAAAGCGTTTAAAGCTAAAGACGGTATCCCGAACTGGGACGATATCGAAAAACAGATTAAAGAGTGGCAACCAAATCTTATCGTCGTCGGGCTACCCACCGATCTTCACGGTCGTGATCTAGAGTCCATCACACCTAGAGCAAAGAAATTTGCTAACCGCTTAAAAGGTCGTTTTGGTGTTGATGTTGAGCTACATGACGAAAGATTATCGACCGCAGAAGCAAGAGCCGACCTCTTTGACATGGGTGGCTACAAAGCATTAAGTAAAGGAAATGTTGATAACCAGTCCGCAGTTGTCATTCTCGAAAGCTGGTTTGAAGCACAATATTCTTAACGAAAATTAAGTGAGCAAAAAGCAACCCGATTTGTGATCCCGCACGAATTTCTCGCCGTAAAGACGATGCAATTCATCAATAGGTAAGTGGGAGTTCACATGAAAATTTTTCTAGCAATCTTCGCCGCTCTAACCATTTCTGCGTGCAGCTCAACAGGGTCTAGTAGCGCTAGTTACATGAATGATGGCAAAACCAATTCAGGATTCAATAGTGGCAATATGTACTACGACGACAGTCGAAGAAGTCATGGCTCGTTGAACAGCAACTAGAACAACAATGGTAAGCCAGATCTCTCCGTCAAAAGAGCTCTGGCTTTTTATTTTTCAATCTAACCCATATCAATTTTTACGCCAGATAATGCTCCAGTTCCATAGTCATCATCACCTCGTCTGGTTTTTAGCATCAAACGTAAGTCATTAGCCGAATCGGCACTATGAAACGCATCTTCTTCGCTAATCTTTCCCGCTACAACTAAATCAAACAAAGCTTGGTCAAAGGTCTGCATGCCGACTTCTTTTGATTTTGCCATTGTTGCTTTTAGCTCGTGCAATTCACCGCGACGAATCAAGTCAGACACTCGTGGGCTGTTGAGTAGAATTTCAAATACACCATGACGCCCGCTGCCATTCTTATCTCGAATTAACTGCTGAGCAATCACACCACGCAGATTCATCGACAGATCAAACAGGAACTGTTCTTTCTGTTCTTTAGGCACAAAATGAAGAATACGCTCTAACGCTTGGTTGGCATTATTCGCGTGCAAAGTTGCCATACACAAGTGACCCGTTTCTGCAAAGGTCATCGCATATTCCATGGTTTCGCGGCTACGGATTTCGCCAATCAAAATCATATCTGGCGCTTGGCGCAACGAGTTTTTAAGGGCGACTTCATAGCTCTCGGTGTCGAGCCCTACTTCACGCTGAGTGACTATGCATTTCTTATGTTCGTGGACGAATTCAATCGGGTCTTCAACCGTCAAGATATGCCCCGAGCGATTGGTATTGCGGTAGCCTGTCATCGCAGCCATCGAGGTCGATTTACCAGAACCCGTAGCCCCAACCACCAGCACAAGCCCACGCTTGGCAATTGAGAGGTCTTGTAATACATCAGGAAGCTTTAATTGCTCAAAGGTTGGGATGTTCGTCTCGATACGTCGAATCACTGCTCCAGGTAGCTCTCGCTGAAAGAACGCACTAACACGAAAGCGACCAAAATCACGCACAATCGCAAAGTTAGCCTCACGCGTTTGCTGATATTCATCGCGTCGTTCTTGATCCATCATCGCATCAAGTAATTGAGCAACCTGAGCCGCATTCAGCTTCTCGCCTTGAGGTCGTAATTCACCATCAACACGAAACAGGATAGGTGCATCAACGGTGATATAAAGATCCGATGCTTTTTGAGACAGCATCCCTTCAAGAATTTGATTCAATTCCATTTTGCTCACCTTGATTAAAACATTGAGGTTTCAATTTCGATCTTTCTCTCGACCTCTTCCGAGTCAACCAAGCCTTGAGCCATTAGCTGCTTCGCATTTTGCTCCATGGTCTGCATACCATGTGCTGCGCCCGTTTGAATGATCGAATACATCTGCGCAACCTTGTCTTCACGAATCAAGTTTCTGATCGCTGGTGTCGCCATCATGATTTCATGACAAGCCACACGACCGCCACCAACACGCTTCAACAGCTTCTGAGCAATAACCGAACGCAACGATTCAGACAGCATAGAACGCACCATGTCTTTGTCGCTACCAGGGAATACATCTATAATACGGTCGATAGTTTTAGCAGCAGAACTGGTATGCAAAGTACCAAAAACCAAGTGGCCGGTTTCCGCTGCGGTTAACGCCAAGCTGATCGTCTCTTGGTCACGAAGCTCACCAACAAGAATAACGTCTGGGTCTTCACGTAACGCGCTGCGCAGCGCCGCTTTAAAGCTGTGAGTATCACGATGAACCTCACGCTGGTTAACTAGGCATTTATTGTTGGTATGAACGAATTCAATCGGGTCTTCGATCGTCAGGATGTGCTTATTGTGGTTACGGTTTACGTAATCCACCATCGCCGCGAGCGTCGTCGATTTACCAGAGCCAGTTGGGCCAGTAACGAGCACTAAACCTTTTTCGTAGTTGGCAATCTTTTCAAAGATTTCAGGCGCACCTAACTGATCTAAAGTCGGGATCTCTACAGGGATAGTTCGAAAGACAGCTGAGCAACCACGAGCTTGGTTAAAAGCATTCACACGGAAACGACCAACATTGGGTAATTCAAAAGAGAAGTCGACTTCCAATTTTTCTTCAAACTCACCACGCTGTGAATCGCTCATGATCTCAAAAACCAAACGATGCACATCAGCATGACTCAAAGCTGGTATTCCAAGCTTCCTTACTTCACCATCTATACGTACCATTGGAGATACACCCGCAGAAAGATGTAGATCTGACGCGTTATGCTTTACACTAAAATCTAGTAACTCAGTGATATCCATTTATTTTCCCTTAAGTAAAGTCAGCTATGAGTAGTATTCAACAAAATATCGAACAAATCACCTCACAGATTCGTAGTGCTGAGCAAAAGTGCGGACGAGCTCCAGAGTCCGTGCAACTTTTAGCCGTCAGCAAAACTAAACCTATTGATGCGATTCTAGAAGCCGCACTCGGAGGCCAAGTTGCCTTTGGTGAAAACTATGTTCAAGAAGGTGTCGATAAAGTAAAACACTTTTCAGAACAACATTCTAACCTAAATTTAGAGTGGCACTTTATTGGTCCAATCCAGTCCAATAAAACGCGCCCTATCGCAGAAAGCTTCCAATGGGTACATTCAGTCGATCGCGATAAGATCGCACAAAGGCTTAACGATCAACGCCCAAGCGAACTTTCACCTCTACAGGTACTGATTCAGGTAAACACCAGTGGTGAAGAGTCTAAGTCTGGTACATCTGAAGAGACAGTTTTTGCACTGGCGGAGTTGATTTCGTCGCTTCCTAACCTCACTTTAAGAGGATTGATGTCGATTCCTGCAAACGTCTCTGACTATCAATCTCAGCTTAATGCATTCTCTCAACTGGCAGAGCTTAAAGATAAGCTCGCCGCGAAGTATCCAGACATCGATACCCTGTCTATGGGCATGAGTGGTGATATGGACGCAGCAGTTGAGGCTGGAAGTACCATGGTTCGTATTGGAACGGCCATCTTTGGTGCTCGTGATTACGCAAAATAGCAATTAGTTAGCAACCAGAAATCGATGATAAGTATTGATACCGCTTCGCTTGAATCGCGCAGCGACACGCTCAGGATTTTATATATGGAACATAAGAACATCGCCTTTATTGGGGCGGGAAACATGGTTCGCTCAATAGTAGCGGGCTTAGTAGCAAGCGGTTACCCAGCGCAAAAGATTACTGCAACAGCGCCTTCAGACACCAGAAGGCTGCCGTTAGAGCAAGAATATGGCATCAATACCACCAGCGATAATATTGCCGCAGCCGAGCAAGCAGACGTTGTTGTGTTATCAGTGAAGCCACAAATGATGGCTGATGTATGTAAACCCTTACAAAGCATCGACTTTAGCAACAAACTGGTAATCTCAATTGCCGCAGGTATTAATGCGAATCGACTCAATGAGATGTTAGACTGCCAACTGAACCTGGTTCGTGTAATGCCAAACACGCCATCATTGCTTGGTAAAGGCATGAGTGGGCTTTATGCTGATTCAACCGTTAGCCAAGCAGATAAAGATTTCGCATCACAGCTAATGCAAGCTGTAGGTGAAGTGAGCTGGGTAGAACAAGAATCTGGTATCAACAACATTATTGCAGCGGCAGGCAGCGCTCCGGCTTACTTCTTCCTGTTTATGGAAGCAATGCAAGCGGAAGCAGTCAATCAAGGTTTCGACCAAGAGACGGCCCGCAAGCTAGTGCAGCAATCGGCATTAGGCGCGGCAGAGATGGTGGTCGCGAATCCAGATACAGAATTATCTACACTGCGTGAGCAAGTGACTTCAAAAGGTGGTACTACCGCCGAAGCACTGCGCACGTTTAATGAACATCAACTATCAGACATCGTAGCCAAAGCCATGCAAGCGGCAGTTGCTCGAGCTGAAGAGATGGAAAAACTGTTTTAGTACCAATCAAGGTACAAAAGCCTTGCGTCGCTCATGTGATATCTAAGCGGCAAGTAAATCCGAAAAAGGAAACAATATGAACTCGATGAGCTTTCTGATCTCGACCGTTTTTGATCTTTACATCATGGTTGTGATCTTGCGTATCTGGCTACAAGCATCACGTGCAGATTTCTACAATCCGTTCTCACAATTCATCGTAAAAGCGACACAACCAGTGGTTGCTCCACTACGCCGAGTTATTCCATCAATCGGCAGCCTAGATCTGGCAACGGTTGTTTTCGCTTATGTGCTATGTGTACTCAAGTTCGTCGCTCTCAACTTAATTATCTCTGGCGGCGCGGCTGTGTTCGACATCAGCTTCCTAATCTTTGGCGGACTATCTCTGATTAAAGCGGCGGGTGGTTTGATTTTCTGGGTACTACTAATCCGTGCAATCCTAAGCTGGGTTAGTCAAGGTCGCAGCCCAATCGAGTATGTGTTCCATCAACTGACTGAGCCAATGCTAATGCCTATCCGCCGTATCCTACCGGATATGGGTGGCTTCGACTTAAGCGTTCTGGTTCTGTTCATTGTTCTTCAGTTTGCGAACTTCCTAATGGGTGACATGATTGGTCCTATTTGGTATCAGCTATAATTCAAGTACGAACATCAGGTACTTTGACGATGCCAAAAGCGGTTTGGGTCGAGGGAGACGATATTCTTCTTAGACTCTATATCCAACCCAAAGCAAGCCGAGACAAAATTATTGGCTTGCATGGTGAGGAACTCAAAATTGCCATCACCGCTCCCCCGGTAGATGGCAAAGCCAATGCCCACTTAGCGAAATACCTTTCGAAACAATTTAAGGTCGCTAAAGGGCAAATTAAAATTGAAAAGGGAGAGCTCGGCCGGCACAAACAAGTTCGAATATGCTCGCCAAGCCAAATCCCCACTGAAGTCAAAGCCATCCTATGATGGCTTTTTGCTATTTATTGGAGTCATTATGCGTCTATGGATTACAGCACTACTTACCGCTCTTGTTGCCCTACCAAGCTCAGCAGGACAATTTAAAAACATTAAGGATGTCGAGGTTCACTACTCAGCTTTCAACTCAACATTTTTAACGGCTCAAGTCGCTAAGCAATATAAACTTAAGCGAAATGGCTACTCAGCGATTCTGAACATCAGCGTGCTAGACAAAGCTTCCCTTGGCAAACCAGCAACAACCGCTAAAATCACGGGAACAGCCAAGAACCTTGTGGGCAATACTCGCACACTTAACTTCCGCGAGATAAAGGAAGGTGATGCGATTTATTACCTAGCTGAGTTCCCTGTAACACACGAAGAAAACATCACTTTTGATATCGATGTTAACGCAGGTTTGAAAGGCACAGGCCCACTGCGATTCACACAAAAATTCTATATAGAAGAGTAGGTTCAGCCTTCACTTTTCTGTTCACCAACTTATTAGAGCAACATCCCCATGAGTAAGATTGTTTTAGCCACAGGCAACCAAGGTAAAGTTCGCGAGATGGCAGGTATTCTGTCTGAGTTTGGTTTTGACGTTGTCGCACAAAGTGAGTTTAACGTTTCAGAAGTCGCTGAGACAGGAACAACTTTCATTGAAAATGCCATCATCAAAGCTCGCCATGCTGCCAAAGAGACAGGGCTGCCAGCCATTGCTGACGACTCCGGTTTAGAGGTTGATTTCCTTAAGGGCGCGCCAGGTATCTGCTCTGCACGTTACTCAGGTGAAGGTGCTACCGATAAGCAGAACATCGAAAAGCTGCTTGATGCCATGCAAGGTGTTGAGGTAGCAAAGCGTACTGCTCGTTTCCACTGTGTATTGGTGTTAATGCGTCACGAAAATGATCCAACACCATTGGTGTGTCATGGTAAATGGGAAGGACAAATTCTGACTGAAGAGCACGGTGAGAACGGCTTTGGCTACGACCCAGTATTCTTTGTTCCAGAAGATAACTGCGCATCTGCTGAGCTTGAGCCTTCACGCAAAAAGCAACTATCACACCGTGGTAAAGCCCTTGCATCACTATTCAAAGCACTCAAAGAGCAAGCTCTGTAATGCACAATGCAGCACTCGTTCCACCAGCCCTTAGCCTTTATGTACACATCCCGTGGTGTGTACAAAAGTGTCCGTATTGTGATTTTAACTCACACGCGTTGAAAACCGAGATCCCAGAAAAAGAGTACATCGATGCACTGCTAGAAGATCTTGATACTGATATCGAAAAATATCAGCTAAATGGCATACCTCGTCCGCTGCATTCGATCTTTATTGGTGGTGGTACTCCAAGCCTATTCTCTCCAGAAGGTATCGGTCGACTGCTTCAAGGTATTGAGCAACGCATCCCATTCAAGTCTGAAATTGAAATTACCATGGAAGCCAACCCCGGCACCATTGAAGCGGAGCGTTTTGCTGGTTACCAAAAAGCAGGGATTACTCGTATCTCGGTTGGTGTACAAAGCTTTGAGCAAGAGAAGCTAGAAAGACTTGGGCGTATCCATGGTCAAGATGAAGCGGTCAACGCAGCTCACCTTGCGCATAAAATCGGCCTAAACAGCTTTAACCTCGATCTTATGCATGGTTTGCCGGATCAAAGCATCGAGCAAGCGTTGGCGGATCTAGATAAAGCGATCGAGTTAGATCCCCCGCATTTATCTTGGTACCAGCTAACAATAGAACCTAACACCATGTTCTATTACAAAACGCCAACTCTACCTGATGACGATGATCTCTGGGATATCTTCGAATTAGGCCACAAAAAGCTCGCTGATGCAGGGTATGTGCAATACGAAATCTCAGGCTACAGCAAGCCGGGCTACCAGTGTCAACACAACCTCAACTACTGGCGCTTCGGTGACTACTTGGGTATTGGCTGCGGCTCTCATGGCAAGCTGAGTTTTGCTGATGGACGAATCATTCGAACGACTAAGGTTAAACACCCTAGAGGCTATTTGGCGGCTTACCAGAATATGGTGAAGCCTTATATTTCGGATGAATTTGAAGTAGCAAACGAAGATCGCCCTTTCGAATTTTTCATGAACCGTTTCAGGCTGATGGAAGCATGCCCTAAGCAAGATTTCATTGATACGACAGGACTTGGGTTTGACGCTGTTCAGCCAACAATTGAGTGGGCAAAAGAGCTAGGTTACTTGAGCGAAACCGACACTCATTGGCAGATCACAGAAAAAGGAAAGCTGTTCCTCAACGATTTGCTAGAAGCCTTCATGGCTGAAGAAGACGAATAACCTAGAACCTACAAAAAAGCCTCTCATCAACGGGAGGCTTTTTATAGAAATCAGCATACCGAAAGTACTAAAAAATAGAACGACCAATACGTTCTGAAAGCAGCTCGAGAGCCTTAGTGCCAGCCAGTGAGTTACCAGAAGGATCCAGCTCTGGAGACCACACAGCAATCGTCATTTCACCAGGAACGATTGCGATAATCCCGCCACCGACTCCCGATTTGCCCGGCATACCAACGCGATAAGCAAACTCACCTGCGCCATCATACAAACCACAAGTTGCAAGTAAAGCATTCAGCTGCTTGGTCTGTACCGGCGTGATGATCTCTTTCTTAGTCTGTACTGACACACCTTTGTTCGCTAAGTAGCTAAAGGTTTTCGCCAAATCCACACAAGTCATCTTAAGTGCACAAGCATGGAAGTAATTATTGAGTACAGGGATAACATCGTTCTCAAAATTACCAAATGAACGCATCAAGTACGCGATAGCGGCATTACGGTCGCTGTGCATCATTTCTGAAGCCGCTACGACTTTGTCGTACACGATATGAGTATCGCCCGATAACTGACGCACAAACTCCAATAAACGCTGTCTTGGTGCTGACAAGCGGCTTTGCAGTAGGTCTGCAACAACAATCGCACCAGCATTAATAAATGGGTTTCGAGGGATACCCTGTTCCATCTCAAGCTGAATCATCGAGTTAAAGGCTTGCCCTGAAGGCTCTTTACCTACACGCTGCCAAATCTCTTCCGGCTTATAGAGCACCATTGCTAACGTCAAACTCAAAGCCTTAGAGATAGATTGTACAGAGAAGGCTTCCTCTGCATCACCAGCTTGAATCACTTCTCCTTCATTGGTGTACACCGCAATCGCCAGTTTCTGGTTCGATACACGCGCCAATGCAGGAATATAATCAGCGACCTTTCCCTGACCAATTAAAGGGCGAACTTCTTCTAAGATCTCGGCCAAAATAGCTTGAGTTGGTTTCATGTGTGCTTACTTCTATATTGTTATTTTTGTAGGGATGTAACATATACCAATCGTAGTAAATAACAGCTCACTCTAGCTTGTTAAAATGCTCGATAACTGCGTTAGAATTTTTGATTGTAGAGTAACTACTTATCGAAAAATGCTGCCTTGTTCTCAAGCCTTTTTCCTACGCTATTTCTGATCACTTACTTACTGTGATTGGTATTACTTTCTGTCGTTAAGCCTTTACTGAAATAAAAGCCTAAGGACAAAAAAGCCAACACTACAATAATGTTGGCTTTTATCAATCCCACAAAGTGTAAGGTTAAGATCCTAATCAAATCTCACCTTATATTTGTTGATGTTCAGAATTACTTAGTACGCTTGTACTTAATATCCCAAACGCCATGACCTAAACGGTGGCCACGTGCTTCAAATTTAGTCAGTGGACGCTCATCCGGGCGAGGAATGTAATCACCATCTTCAGCGATATTCTCGAAACCTGGTGCAGCATTCATTACTTCAATCATGTGCTCTGCGTAGTTTTCCCAGTCAGTTGCCATGTGGAAAATACCAGTTTCAAGGTGTAGCTTAGCGCGCACCATTTCAGCGAATTCAGCTTTAACGATACGACGCTTGTGGTGACGAGCTTTGTGCCATGGGTCAGGGAAAAACAGTTGCAGTGTATGCAGGCTGCTATCTGGAATCATGTGTTCAAATACTTCTACAGCATCGTGACACATTACACGTAGGTTAGTTACGCCAGCATCGCGCGCAGTACCCAAACAAGCACCAACACCTGGGCTGTGAACTTCAATACCTAAGAAGTTCTTCTCAGGTGCGTTCTTTGCCATTTCAACCAGTGATGCACCCATACCGAAGCCAATCTCTAGTACAACTGGGTTATCGTTGCCAAATACTTCTTTCCAGTTAAGAAGCTCTGGGTTGTAGTCGATACCCATTGTTGGCCAACATTCATTCATCGCGTTCTCTTGGCCTTTTGTTAAGCGGCCTTCGCGGCGAACAAAACTACGGATCTTACGAACCAGTTTGCCGTCTTCAGTATATTCGTTAGTGGTCACTTCACTCATTGATTTTTGCCTGCACATTGATTAATCAAAGCGGGGATTATCCAAAGAATTGCCTTCGGTGCAAGTCTTTCCGTGGATAAATTCCCACACAATTTGTCTGTTTTACATCCAACGTTAAGTGTGGTGCAATTTCGCTTCTAATAATAGCAAAGCATAGAGCATGTCGTGACTCCTTTCGCAACCGCCATATTAAAGTGGTATGACGCCTACGGGCGTAAAGAATTACCTTGGCAACAAAACAAAACCGCCTACACCGTTTGGCTATCTGAAAGAATCACGATGAGCTAGTGGGTCACTATCAATAATTCATTGTATTTAAAATAAAAACAGCACTAAAACATAAATGGTGGTTCATTTCCATCAATTGAAGCAACCAAGTCAGCAATTCAAATAAGAAAAATTTATGACTCAATTTCCTTTGACGCCCGAAAAATTCCAAGAACAGCTCATCACATGGCAACAGACACACGGTCGCCATGATTTACCTTGGCAAGAAAACCCAACGCCTTATCGCGTACTTGTCTCTGAAGTAATGCTTCAACAAACACAAGTCACCACTGTCATTCCGTATTTTGAGCGTTGGATGGTTAGCTTTCCAACAATCGAAGTTTTAGCTGCAGCCACGGAAGATGAAGTCATGAGCCATTGGCAAGGATTAGGTTACTACTCTCGAGCTCGGAATTTGAGAAAAGCCGCGCAATACATCGTGGATGAGTGTAATGGTCTATTCCCAGACCATGTTGAGACACTACTCAAAATTCCTGGCGTTGGCCGCTATACCGCGGGAGCAATCGCTTCATTCGCTTACAATACCTATGGTCCTATCGTCGATGGCAACGTCAAACGCTTGTTTTGCCGTTTTTTTGGGGTAGATGGGGTGCCAGGCACATCAAAAGTCGATAAGCAATTGTGGGGGCTTGCAGAGACGTTTACGCCCACACGAAACAATAGATCTTTTGCACAAGGACTACTGGATATGGGGGCAACTGTTTGTAAGCCGAGAAGCCCCAACTGCTTAGAATGTGATTTTCAGGAGTATTGCCTCGCATTCAAAAGTGATCGAGTGGACGAGTTACCAACTCCCAAACCTAAAAAAAACGTGCCGACTCGCGCAGGACAGTTTCTCTGGATCGAATCAAAGGGGAAAATATTATTAGAGAAACGAGCAAATGACGGTATTTGGGGGGCATTGTGGTGTCTACCTCAAATTCATATTGAACCAGAACACCTTGGCGAACATGTTCACTTAAAGGGAAGCTTTAAGCACACGTTTACACACTACAAGCTTGAAGCAAAAGTTTGGTCCATTGAGCGTATGAGCGGCTTAAATCAAGAACAAGCTTGGGTATTACCAACTGAGTTGCAAGATCTGGGGCTACCGACCCCAATAAAAAAATTCATACTAAAAAACATTAACTTAACCTAACAATAAGTAATATTTCAAATACAATAATTTATCTTGGTATTCGTAGAGTCAGCAATGCTGCTGACTCATTAATGGACATTTCTGTGTCAATGATTTTGCTAAATTAGCAATTCATGAATAAGTTTTTATAAGGCAAATTCGCCAATTAATACGTCTTCGTACAGTGCGTACTTTTCCTGATTATATTTAATGGCGTGCATCTTATAAATGCAGTGCAACCTCTTGTATTTATGGGTTTTATCATTGAAGTATTGCAAAATAAGTAAGAATTACATTTTTCGAGAGTTAGAGTGCCAAATGACAAAGGAAGAGGTCGCTGAACTGTGTTTTAAATCAGTGAGAACCGTCGCAGGTTGGGGTGAGGAAACCCCAATACCTCCCGAATGCAAAAGGCTTGTGCGCATGGCAAAAGGTTGGGAACTCAGTCAGAACTAGAGATTAAGACCTCGACTCACTTACTCAAATTGGCTAGAAGCATTGCGAAGATAAGGTCATAGAGAACGTTTATTCTCAAGCGTTCGGCAAATGATCTAAGTCGCAGTTAATGCGATATGACAATGATAGATTAACTCACCTTATAAAAAGATGAGTACTATTATGAAAAAGTTGTTATTACTCGTTGGTTTAACTATTTCTACGGTTTCCATGCCGACATTGAGTCATCCTGGTCGAACAGCTTCAGACGGTTGCCATTATTGCCGAACAAACTGTTCAGCTTGGGGAGTTCCAACAGGGTCAAGACATTGTCATGTTCATGCTGAACCTACTAATCAAGATCTAGAAAGTTCTGAGATAGTAAAAAAGCATAGCGATGACGATGGAATGTTTGTAACTCTAAAGCATGACGATGTATGGACAACATTTATATCAACAGCAGTAAAAGCTGACGATAATTAGCAAAGTGCTTCGAATGTCCCTTGATTTTGATAAGCCGGACTCATTGAGTTCGGCTTTTTTCGATTGAGCACTTGTTAGAACTTTATATGTTCTTCAATAACTTAAGTCTTTCTAATTCAAAGTCAAACTCATCAATTCGTGGAGGCTCTTGAAAAACAATTGTTCCTTCAACTGGGGAAGAATCTCTGTCGTCCCTAGTCACGATGCTGAAGACTATTTCCATCATTTGATGAAAACCATCTCTGATACTAAGAACCCACCCTGATTGAATCTCATGCAACACTTTAAAGTCTGTTGGTGCAGCAATCTTCCTACTTTCAATTTCATAATCGTAGAGGTCACGATAAAACCCACTGACCAAATAAGAAAATCGGACGATGTTCATGTAATAATCTTCATCATCTTCACTAGAAGACAAATTTTGACCTAGCTCACGTATAAGAAGCTGCTTTGCAACTTCAACCAATTTGGTCATATTCTGTGGTCGTAATTGAAGCCATTTTATATATTCACTTTCATCCAAGTTATTTGACACCTTCACATGAACTCTATTGCTCAGAATGTCAGTAAGCTGTTGGTCAATTGATGAAGTGTGGTCCTTAACAATTTGATGGAATAGAGCATATTCCCAATATTTTTTTCTTTGCCTAACAATCCGCTGGACTTCTTTTGATTCTTTTTCTAATCCAATAGGGATCCTATGGCAATAGGATTTTATACAACGATATAAAGAGAAAACAAAACCTAACCCAACTAAAGCGAGTAGCATCCTAATATCGTTAAGAGCGAATTTAGGGCTATAGAATTTCGCTATTTCGAGGATGCCGAATACACCGGCTATTGATACGGTTAGATTTGCAAAAAATAGTTTCGATTGTTGCTGGATTAATCGTTTAACGTGTTCTAGTTGAGTCCAATACGTTAACGTATTTTCTGATTCACTCTCCACATTGTATTCGCCTAAATCACCTTTCATAAGACCCCATTGACGTTTAACTGGTTTTATCAATAAATGTGGAAACTCTATGCTTGAGTCTTTAGCAAGATAATAAACTAAGAATTCCCCTTTGTTAGCAGCTTATCATTACAAATCAGGTGGTTGAATCGAAACATAGAATTATTTCATGTAACTCAATGCATTACCCAATGCGCTTGGTTCCAATTAGAGTAGGGATGTGTGAGTGCTGATAGTTCAGTCGAATTTACCCCCGTGATACAACACGGGGATTCACGACGAACAGCATTCGAAGAATGGATAACTTTTAGTAGGGAAAAAGCCCAAGAACAGGATGTGAATGAGTAAAAGGTCTACCTTATAATGGGGCATTTTCGAGCTATAAAATGCCACGGGTAAAAATTCAACCTGTGAAGGTTTTGGACAAAACTTTGTTAGAGTCATCACTAAAACAGGTGTCTGAATATTAGAAAAAGTAATTTAAATCGAACTAGCGCAAACTTTCAGCAGAAGAGGAACCAACCATTAAACTATTCACTCTTTACTAGGTTTGAAAAGAGGCTTTTTAGAGCATCATCACTAAATTCCTCTTTATCGCGATTACTACGAGGCGTATAACTGGTGTTCTGGTTGGCAGAATCTTCCTCTTCTAGCTCATTTATTCGATCAAGTACAATCATTTTTGATTTTTCCAGATCATGTTTAGTAATTTTAGCGAGTTCGCTAAGAAACTCTAAGTGTTCAGACAATTCATCCTCAGTATCAAGGTGGCTAATGGCATTACGTGTGTCGTTGAATTCGTAGCTAACAAGCTGATTAATAATATCGCTTACTTGCTGAGGAGCTGTATCAAGCATGGACTCTTTCAATTTTTCTACAATCGATACTAACTCATCTATAGGAACTCCATTACTGAGAATCTTTAAAAGACTATCTTCAATGGTCTCCAACATATCCAATTTAAGATTATTATCATCATTTATGAAATTATGAACCCACCAATGCAAATCAGGTAGAGACGGACCATCGACCCACGACACTGTTTCGAGTGAGCCAGACCGGAAGATGTCCAGCGCTCTTTCAATAAAATATTGATCACCAGTACGCTCCCACCACTCAAGAAGAAGCTCTACCCGATCTGAAATTGATAGATCATGATACTTAAAAGATACATAACCGTTTTTTTCCACTCTTTCCAATGTCGGCGTACTATCTATAACTTCAGAAAATTTTTTAAATTTAGAGGCAAGAAACTTCAGATCCATTTCGCGACTTTCAAACACCGCCTTAAGGTGTCGCCAAAGATTTCTTGCCCAACCCACATTTTTAGAAGTCTCAGGCAACAGGCTGAGAAATTCCCTATCAATAAGATATGACTTGAGGAAATCTCGAACAGAGGGGTTTACAAAACTTACTGATTTACCAGATATAGAAATAAACCCCGACTCTAGTGACTGAAGTGCATCTTCAAAATCGCTTGGCATAGTTGACTGAGAATAATACGAACTGACAGAACGATGGAGCTCTGAATAGTTTGTCCTGAGCAATTCGATACTTTCTCCTCCAAACTGACTACCAAAAAAAAGTGCAATTAGCAGATTTTGAGATTTCATGCTCAATGACTTAAATGGCTTACTCCATATCAACTCAGGATTATTCAAGGCATGATAGATATATTTCGGATACTCACTAGGCTCTATAGTATCGAGACAATCACTAGAAACCGAGGCAATTACCCGAGGGTTATAGCTTTTATGATCCACAATCTTACTAAGCCAATCTCCCTCTAGTAGAGAGGAAAAATGTTGCGGACTTAGAGCGGATATAGATAAGTGGTTGAACAAAATGTGTGACTTAATTTTTCTAGTGTACTCACCCACATCCAATAAATACTTTGCTAATTGCAATCGTTGGTCATCAACATGATCTGATAACCTTCTTGCTTCCTCAAAAATGTGTGCTCGTGTAGTTAAAATAAACCTAGCATTTTTAGATTTTCTAACTCTTTTAACAAAGGTTGAAAGTGCTGTATCTCGCTGAATAAGTGACTGTCGATCTAACTCAATACGGCCCAAGAAATCATCAAAGAAATAAACCGTCGGGTGTTCATCATCAATCTTTGCAAAACCGTCTTCCAAGGAGTTAATTGCATAAAAACGCCACCCATCATTCAAATAATTGTATGCAACCATTTTAGCTAAAGTAGTTTTACCAACTCCAGGAGGCCCTGAGACAATAAGTATTTTTTCCCTTTCTAGTTTTTCTATAGCACCATCAAAGCTTGGGTTACTAACATACACTTTGACTTCTTCAAGTATCTCGGACTTTGTCGCGTTAGTGAATGACTCTAGCCCTGATTGTAGAATCCTCTCAAGAACAGCTGTACTTGAAAGCCAGAGTTTCATATGTGATTTTTCTATCTCAGGATGTTTTCTCAACGCTCCCTCAATATCACCTTCTCCCCAAACATCCTGGCTTTGCTTTATATAAGAGCCAAATATTTCAGCTAGCTGGTTACTTTTACTCGGGGTCAAAGATTGCGAGGTAAAAAACAAGTAACGACTAGGATTGAGTTTATTAACTTTCTCTAGCTCTTTTTTTGCTGAACTTTTCAGTTGAGAAAAGCTTGAACCTACATAATGTTTACACTGAAGTATTGTAGCTTCACTACCTTTTGAGTGACGCCCATCAATCCCCCCATCAGCGCCAGGACCAAACGCTTCAAATCGCATTCCGGTATCGGTTTGTGCGATATCACGACACAAGTCTTCAAAGTCTGCATGAGACAAATTAATCAATCTATTCATAATGTTATATTATTTCATTCTAGACTCTATAGCCTTAAACCACTCCAACACTTCACCATTTGGATCCACTTCATTTAGATAGCTCAATGACATTTGTGCTACAGCTCTAGTATTGAGTTTCTTTTTCACGTTGCTTTCATTGAAAGGGGTCTTTTCAACAAGTAACTTAGGAATATCAGTCATATCATCAATATCTAAGTCCTCTTCAAGCCTAAATGTCCTCTTAATTGCTTCGAGATGAATATAATTTTCTGCTTCACGCTTTGTTGTTAAAAATGCTACAGAATTATCATCCCTCGCGTTTACCATATCATGAGCTTTTTGGTATTTTGGCGGTTCATTCTCATCTCGGTCATAAACGTGAACTTCAGGCTTACCTATATTCTTTAAGTAATGAGAGTTAACCCAATCTTTAAGCGTCGAACCTCCTAATGGAAGCAGCACAATTCTAGGGTCCTCACCCAACTTAGGCACACCAACTTCATCACGATTAAGTATTTTGGCCATACCTTTAAAGAAATTCACATCATTCGGTCCTTCCAGACACAAGATTACTTGAGCTCGGCTATCAGGTAAAACACCTAAGTCTTTAGCAATCAATTCCAGTACTCTTGGTTCATCACTAGAAATTTTAAGCTCACCATTTTCATTTCGAGCAATATGTCTAATTGATGATACTGGCAGTAAACCAGCTAAAGCGGGAACGTGCGTGGTTATAATTACTTGGCAGTTTTCTGCACTAGCCAACTCACTAAAGGCCTCCATTAAAGCTGCTTGATTATCAGGATGTTGAGATGTTTCGGGCTCTTCAATTGCGTAAATTACGCCACGACCTAAGTTCTCATTTTTGATCCTTTCAGCTTCTGCTTTGAAAAAACTGATCAGTACTAAACGCTTTACACCACTACCACGCTTATTGATAGCAATACCATCATCACCAATAAGATTTAACTTAAAGAGACTGTCCCATTTTGGTTCTGCCTTGAACGTAGGGCTCAGTTTACTAGCAAGGTTCGGAGCAATATCATGCAAATGACTAATAGTGTTATTTGCGACTAAAAGAGCACTATCTTTTACTTTATCTTTTATAGCATCAAGTTCGGGCTGGATGGTGGCTAATGAATTTGCAACAGCTGCTTTCATTGGGTCTTGAACTTCAGCCTCTTCATCTGTATTGGGCCTATCAGCTCTGAATAAAGCAAAATGAGGGAGGTGCGACTGAATTTGTTCCCAAATAGCTTTTCCATCCTCTTTAGATAATGAAATCAGCTGCTCTTTCACCTTGAGATCATCAAAAGAGCTATATATTGACTGTCTTAAAGAAACATTAGATCTCTTATCGTCAACTTCAATACCACGTCTTTCAGCGATTGCTTTTAACTCATCGTTTTTTTTATGAATTATCCCTTTAGCATCTTTTGCTGATGGATGAAGGCAATTTATATGCATTGAGCCGTTGCCTTTGCCCTTCTTAAATACTTTATGAAGTTCGATATTCCCATCACAATTAAGTAAATATTCACCAGACAGCGTTGTTTGTGATGCAGCATCTATAATCAAATTATTTGGCACATCAGAGAAGACACAACCTACGCTAACATCGTCATTCTCACCTACGAAAACACACTTATCCATAGGGTCAAACTTACACAGCTTTTCACCAAAAAATAGGCCTAAGGCATCAAGAATAGTAGTTTTACCTACATCATTCTTACCAATCAAAGCTGTAAATTGGTTAAAGTTGACTTCAAAGGCACCTTGGTAGCCACGATAATTTTTTATGATTATTTTTTCTAGTTTCATTTCAGCGCCACATAAAAACAATTTTCTTCACTATATCACTTAAGGTGCACATCAATACGCAACGTATCTCTCATCTATTGTGTTAGTTAATTTAAGTTTGTGCATAGTGAATTGTGGTTACTTATTCTCTCTGAATCGAGAAGGGTCCATGGTGATTACAAAAAGTAAGGAAAAAGCGTTGAGTATTTTGTGAATGAGTCAGAACTCTAAATGAGAATGGGGCGTGCGACGTGAGGTCGTATGAAGCGCTGTTCACCGCTTAACGAGTGAACCATCTGTATCACCAGATGAACCTAGGAGCCTGAATAAAGTAGCGGCTCTGACAATGTAACGAAGGTTGGTATCTGCCAATCGGGATTGAAATCGTGAGAGGACGATCCTCCTGATAACCACAAAATCGGGTGAGTGCTAGGTAGTCAGCATGATGAACATAAGTAAATCCGCGTAAGGTGCGTTAATCGATGAACAGCGGAAGTGGTTAATACGCTGTAGCCAAAAGGCACGAGAGTCGGAAAGAGATTGCCCCATGCTCTTTCGTGATCGTTGAACTCTCCGCACTATAGCGGGCATCTAAACTGACATTGCGCGACATACGGAACACGGTAAGCCTGTATCACTCCCTCTGGGAAAGCCTCTGTGGCCGATAGTGATGCAGGTATAGGATGTTGGAAAAAGCGAAGGCTGCATTGTAACGGTGCAGATACAGATCCTTATCTGATCACGAAAGTGAGCTGACTTCCGACTGGTCTCCCATTGCAAGAGAATTTGAAGAACTTTATTCAAGGAGAAAAGCAAATGATGATTTCAAAAGAAATTAGTGCCTCTCCTGACAGTGCTCAATGGCAATCCATAAACTGGAAAGCCGTTGAATCACATGTTTTAAAGCTTCAGATGCGTATTGCAAAGGCAACTAGAGAAGGTAAATACGGCAAGGCTAAGTCCTTACAATGGATACTGACTCACTCTCGCTCAGCAAAGCTTCTTGCTGTTAAGCGAGTATCACAAAACAAAGGTAGTAAAACGCCTGGAATAGACGGCGTTATCTGGAACACAGATACGCGCCGTATGAAAGCAGTCAATCAGCTGAGCAGAAAAGCGTATCAAGCCAAACCGCTCAAGCGTATCTACATCCCCAAGAAAAACGGCAAACTCAGACCACTTGGTATCCCCTGCATGGTCGATAGAGCGCAACAAGCGCTTCATCTTCTTGCACTAGAACCAGTATCAGAAAGTCTTGCTGACCCCAACAGCTATGGTTTTAGGCCAAACCGCAGTACTGCCGATGCTATAGCGCAGTGCTTCAAGTGCTTGGCTATGAAACGATCGGCTCAATGGGTTCTTGAGGGTGACATC
The DNA here is from genome assembly GCF_027587015.1 of Vibrio sp. Makdt. NCBI lineage: Bacteria > Pseudomonadati > Pseudomonadota > Gammaproteobacteria > Vibrionales > Vibrionaceae > Vibrio > Vibrio sp. Makdt. The sequence goes on along the minus strand of NZ_JAPPTH010000033.1, from coordinate 1,027 downwards.
AAAGCTTGTTTCGATAAGATCGGACATCAATGGCTGATGGATAACATTGCCATCGATAAACGTATGTTGGAACAATGGTTAAAGTCTGGTTTTATGGACAAGGGGTTGTTCTATCGCACTGACGAAGGAACGCCACAAGGTGGGGTCATATCCCCAACCTTGATGCTAATAACTCTTGCAGGGCTTGAGCAACGCATAAAGTCTACCGCACTCAAAAAGGGTGCAAGAGCCAACTTTATTGGATACGCCGATGATTTCGTCGTCACTTGTGCTTCAAAGGAAGTACTGGAGAACGATATCAAACCGTTGATTGCTGATTTCTTAACAGAAAGAGGCTTAACACTCTCCGAAGAGAAAACGCACATTACTCACATCAGCAGAGGTTTTGATTTCCTAGGTTTTAATCATAGGAAGTACAAAGGGAAGTTGCTCATTAAACCGAGCAAATCCAACACACTACTGTTCTTGAGTAATTTGCGCGAACTCATCAAAAAGCACGCAACCATCCCTGTTAACGATCTTATCAAGCTGATAAATCCGAAACTCAGGGGCTGGTCGAATTACTATCGACACTGTGTTGCGAAACAGGTATTCGGATATGTAGGTCACAAGCTATTCCATACGCTATGGCACTGGGCTAAAAGGCGTCATCCAACAAAATCTAGAACTTGGATCGCCCTTAAATACTTCATCAACCGTCAAGGTCAATGGCAATTTCACGGTTGGCAGAAGATCATGAATATGGATTGTCAGTTCAATCTGTTTCAAATAGCTAAGGTACCAATAGAGAGACATGTGAAAATCAGGAGTGCCGCTACGCCTTTTGATCCTCAATACCAAGAATACTTGGCTAAGAGAAAATCAAAGAAGCAATGCCGAAACTCTTGGCATGAGCCTGCTCTCGCTGCTTTATAAGTTGCTGGGTGCCAATCGGTGCCTTCGCGAAGGCTTGAGCCTAGTGCGGTGAAAGTTGCACGCTGGGTTCTTAGAGGGACGACACTTGGTAACAGGTGTCGTCTACTCGACA
>NZ_JAPPTH010000032.1:0-51093 GCF_027587015.1 Vibrio sp. Makdt | reverse complement strand
TAGCGGTTAACTTATGCGATACTAGCTCAGTTGGTAGAGCGCAACCTTGCCAAGGTTGAGGTCATCGGTTCGAACCCGATGTATCGCTCCAGCTTTCTTCTAAAAAAGCTAATAAGTACTTTAAACCACCGTGTTGTTCTTTAGATCACAGAGTTTAAAGGCGACCACAAAGGTCACGCTCTTTCTTTAATGCTGCGAAGCATAATCCCCCAAAAAAGCAAATAATCCTCCATCATGGTGGATATTTTTTTGTCTTAAATTTTTCTTAGCAACTGGAATGCTAGTAAACATCAGGTCTCTGAAGCAGATACTTGAGGTTTTTCACATCTATAAACAGACTTATCCACAAATAGTTAGATGTGGATAACTTGGTTGATAAAGTTATTTCAGGCTTAATTCTTTATATATCCCAAAAAGATCTTTCTTATTTTCAATATATTAGCTGAATTCTGGCGTTTGTAACTTGTTGTTTTTTATGGGTTTAGGTGCGTCTGTGGAATTAGGCGAAAGATCGTTAACTTGTTGTTTTTTGATCTTAATCATTTATCGGTACTGTGTTTAACTTTGCGCAGGTGTCGGAAGTTTACGAGAGTTCTGAATTTTTTCCACATTGTCAAAATTGAGAACAAGGTCAAACATTGTTCTAAAATTATGTGCAACGGGTTGTCTTAAATATTGGACTGTTAGTAAGAGCTAGCTTCTCATGCATTGGCATATATAGGGCTAAGCATCTCTTGGTAGTCCTTTCTCAACGATGCGTATCAGCCGATGCTTTTTAGTTGCAACTTTGCTGTTACCTTTTTGAACCTCAATAATGCTCGGCAATTGCTGTAATTGTTTTTCTAAAGCCCACTCGATATGAACATCTAACAGGTCGTTATTACCTCGGTGAGACTCTAACGTTTCAACAATACGTTGTTGGAATGGCGCATTACCCATAGCAACATAGATATTGCGTAACCATTGGGTATGGCCAATGCGTCTAATCGCTGAGCCTTCCATTTTCTTTAAGAAGGTCGCTTCATCCCAGCTTGCGAGTAAAACGAGATCGGCTTCTTGAAAATCTTCTCTACGGTGGAAGTCTTTTTGTTCAGTGATATCAGCATGCCGATTCCATGGGCAGACCAATTGGCAGTCATCACAACCATAGATCCGGTTCCCAATCGCTTCTCTGAACTCTTCTGGGATTACGCCATCGTATTCAATCGTTAAATATGAAATACATTTGCGAGCATCAACCACACCATCCGCAATAATGGCGCCGGTTGGGCAGGAGGTGATGCATGCGGTGCATTTGCCGCATTCGTCAACACTCGGCTCATCCGTTGGAAGAGGGATGTTAACCAGTAGCTCTCCTAAGAAGAACCAAGAGCCTGCGTCTTTATCGAGAATGAGTGAGTGTTTGCCTGTCCAGCCTAGCCCTGCTTTTTGAGCAAGTGGTCTTTCCAAAATAGGCGCTGAATCGACGAAAGGGCGTGAGTCTAAACCCTCGACCTCTTTTTCAATTCTTTGTCCCAGCTTTTTCAATTGGTTACGGAACAATTTGTGATAATCGCGGCCTAAAGAATAACGGCTGATATAACCTTGAGTGGTATCACTGAGGTTTGAGGCAAATTGAGCTTCTGGTGGTAGGTAGTTCATTCGGGCGCTGATGACTCGAATGGTTCCTGGGTGAAGTTCATTAGGACGTGCACGCATCATTCCATGTCGAGCCATCCAATCCATTTCGCCGTGGTGACCTGCATCTAGCCATGCTTGGAGAGGAGCTTCGTGTTCACTGAGATCAACATCGCAGATGCCAACTTTTTGAAAGCCTAACTCTTTTCCCCAAATTTTAATTTTTTCAGCAAGATGGTCTAGATTCATGGCTTCATTCTTATAGAGATAAGGATAACTAAAATTCGGTTCGGCAAAAATGGGGGCGGATCTTAACGGATCTTAGTGGTGTTGACCAGAACAGACGTGTTTTGAGCAGTATTTTTCATAGAACTTACACTTGAGTGCTTGTCTCCCAAAAGCATCACGGTTTACTATTCTTGTTCTTTTGATTTTTATATAGTCAACGATCGATTTTTAGAGAACGTATTCATGAGCACTAAACAATTTACTTTGAAAGATGAACAAGCAACGATTCAACTAGGAACGGAGCTTTCTAATCTTTGCTCACAGCAGACAACGATTTATCTGCATGGTGATCTTGGCGCAGGTAAAACGACGTTTAGTCGCGGCTTTGTAAAAGCACTTGGTCATCAAGGAAATGTAAAGAGCCCCACGTATACTCTAGTTGAACCTTATCAACTTGCAGATTGGCAGGTATATCACTTTGATCTTTACCGCCTAGCCGATCCTGAAGAACTCGAGTTTATGGGGATTCGTGATTACTTTACGCCTGACGCGATCTGTTTGGTTGAATGGCCAGAGAAGGGTTATGGATTACTGCCAGAAGCGGACATGGATATTGATATTCGTTACCAAGACGATCACCGTATTGTTTCTTTAACCGCTAATAGTGAATACGGACAGCGCTTACTTAGTCAGTTGGAGTTATGTTGATTTCTAGACGCCTTTTTCCAACAGTAGCCATGATGGCTGCTGTTTTCTCCTTACTATTTTCATCACTGGTTTCTGCGAATTCACTAAAAGGTTTGAGGGTTTGGCCTTCACCTGAAGAAACGCGTGTGGTTATCGATCTTAAATCTGAGGTCGACTTTAGCTATTTCACACTGAGTAGCCCAAGCCGCTTGGTTGTCGATTTAAAAAATACCGAATTGGCCACTAAGCTACCGGTGGTGGTGAAAGACAGCCCAGTACTGTCTAAAGTTCGTAAAAGCTCTCCCCCACAGAAGGGAACCTATCGCTTAGTTTTCGAATTGAAGAAATCTTCTAAAGCTGAACTCTTTAAGTTGAGCCCAACACCGGGCGGCCAATACGGGCACCGCTTGGTGATCGATCTGCCTCATGGTGCTGCGGGCAAGAGTAAGCCTGCGACAACTCCGAGCAAGCCGACGGTAAGCAAAGATATTAACCAGGTTAAGCGTCAGAAAGACATTTTGATCGTGATTGATCCTGGCCATGGTGGTGAAGACCCTGGTTCGATTGGTCCAAGTCGTAAATATGAAAAAGATGCGACGCTGAGTATTTCAAAGAAGTTAGCTGCTCAATTGAATGCGGTTCCGGGCATCAAAACTCGCATGACTCGCAATGCTGACTACTTCGTAAACCTCAATCGACGTGTTGCTATCGCTCGTGAAAATGAAGCTCACCTGTTGATCTCGATTCACGCGGATGCGTTTACCACACCTCAACCTCGAGGCGGTTCGGTGTTTGTATTGAACACTCGACGTGCGAATACAGAAATCTCCCGTTGGATTGAGAATAAAGAGAAGCAATCAGAATTGTTGGGGGGCAGCGGCGCTGCTTTCACTAGCAATATTGATGATAAGAACGTAAACCAAACCTTGTTGGACCTGCAGTTTAGCCATTCTCAAAAAGAGGGCTATAAACTGGCAACAGCGATTCTGTCTGAAATGGGTAAAGTCGCTAAGCTACACAACAGTAAGCCGATTAATACGAGCTTGGCAGTATTGCGCTCACCACAGATCCCATCGGTATTGGTAGAAACGGGCTTTATTTCAAACCCAACGGAAGAGAAGTTACTTTTCCAACGTTCGCACCAAGATAAGCTTGCACGTGCGGTAACTAAAGCTGTGGTGAAATACCTGAAAACGAACCCGCCAGAAGGGATTATCTTGTCGAATGCGACATCATCAACAGGCAGCGTGAGTCAGCATAAGGTGTCTCGTGGTGAGTCATTATCTGTGATTGCGAGTAAGTACGGAACATCGACACAAGCATTGATGAAGTACAACAATCTTAAGTCGAGCAGCCTAGCGATTGGCCAAGTGCTTAAGATTCCAGGCGGTGCTTCAAGCTCATCATCAAGCAGTACGGTTAAAACTAAGACTATCACTCACACGGTTAAGTCTGGAGAATACTTAGGTAAGATCGCTAGCCGTTATAAAGTATCTGTAGCTGATATTAAACGTGAGAACCGTCTAAAATCAGAAACGGTGAGAGTGGGTCAAAAGTTACGTATTACGGTTGAGGTTAAGGATGTTCCTCTGCGCAAACATAAAGTCGCAAGAGGTGATTACTTAGGCAAGATTGCCGCGAAGTACGGCGTGAGTGTGAACAGCATTCGCCAAGCGAATAAGCTACGCTCTGATGAACTGGCGATTGGACAAGTGCTGATTATTCCTCATAAATAATCGAGTTTAACTAACATAGAAGTGCCTTCTAAACTTTGAAGGGCTTCTATGAATGGCAGTAAGGTAGCTATAAATATGACGATCAAAATACTGCCAGCTCGCTTAGCGAACCAAATCGCAGCGGGTGAAGTGGTAGAAAGGCCAGCCTCTGTTGTAAAAGAGCTGGTTGAGAACAGTTTGGATTCCGGCGCGACACGTATCGATATTGATATCGAGAAAGGTGGCGCCAAGATGATCCGTGTTCGTGATAACGGTAAGGGCATCGTAAAAGATGAACTTGCTCTCGCACTAAGTCGCCACGCTACCTCTAAAATCCATACTCTTGATGACCTTGAGGCGATCGTCAGCCTAGGTTTCCGTGGTGAAGCGCTAGCGAGTATTAGCTCAGTAGCGCGCTTAACCATGACCTCACGTCCTGCTACTCAAGATCAAGCTTGGGCGGCGCACAGTGAAGGCCGAGACATGCAGGTAAAATTGCAGCCTGCCGCGCATCCAATTGGCACCTCGGTTGAAGTGCTGGATCTGTTTTTCAATACCCCGGCACGCCGAAAATTCTTACGTACTGAAAAAACCGAATTCACTCATATTGATGAGCTGCTTAAGCGCATCGCATTAAGTCGCTTTGATGTGACGATCAATCTTCGTCACAACGGCAAGATGATTCGTCAGTACCGCGCTGCTAAGACAGAGGTTCAAGCCGAAAAACGAATTGCTGCGGTATGTGGTAATCCATTTGTTCGTCATATGCTTAAGATAGAGCTTGAGCACCAAGGATTGAAACTTCATGGCTGGATCACCACGCCAGAAGGGGCAAGACAGCAAAGCGACTTACAATACTGCTATGTGAATGGTCGCATGATGCGTGATAAACTGATCAATCACGCGATTCGTCAAAGCTACGAAACCAGCTTGCGTCCAGACCAATTTGCAACTTACGTACTCTTCATTGAACTGGACCCGCATCAAGTCGATGTGAATGTTCATCCTGCTAAACATGAAGTGCGCTTTCATCAGGCTCGTCTGGTGCATGACTTCATCTATCAGGCATTGAGTGATGGTCTAGCACAAAGTAAGCAAATCGATGCGGCGCCGATTAATCAATCTGCTTTCCATCAATCAGAAGCCCCTAACTATCAACAAGATAGTTCCGTGCCTGAAGCGGAAGATATGACGAGCTTTAGCGCTCCAGAAAGCTATGTCCCAGCTCATTCGGAACAATCGCAGGTTTCTGAAAGAGTGCGACATGCGATTGAGCAGACTCCAGCCTATCCGAGAAAAGCAGAATCCGAGCAAGTTTATAACCAGGCTCAACATAGCGTTAATGATGGTGGTCAGCACTATAGTTCAGCGTCGAATAGAGGCTCTTCAAGTAATTTGGGCTCACCTGTTAACCGAAACTCGTCTGCTCGTGAAACCAGTTTTACCGGTTCGCCTCGTCAAGAGTGGATAGAATCACGACCGGCTCCGAAGAAAGAGAAAGAGTCACATCAACACCACGCCGAACCTGCACCTTCGAAGCGTGAGGTGAGCGCTTACAAAGAGCTGTTGAAAACGCCAGATTTTGAGCGCCAAACGGTGGAGCCATCAGATGCTCAACAGCCGGTGACGCAAACAGCGCCAAGCGATACTGAGTTGCCTCAGTCGAAGCCAAGAACACCAGTCACTGAATTAGGTAAGGCGGTCTCGATTGTCGAGCGTCAGTACCTGATGATGGGCAATAAGAATGGTTGCGTGTTGGTCTCCTTGGCTAAAGCGGAATTATTGCGCGTTATTGGCCAGCTGGATACACGAAGCGGGGCATTAAAAAGCCAGCCATTACTGGTGCCTTTATCGCTTAAAATTGGCAGTGAATTGGTTGAGGTGGCGAAGGCATTGAGCCAACCACTGGCTCGTCTTGGTATTGAGCTTAAAGTTCGAAATAGTGAAGCCATTATGGTGATGGGGGTTCCTTCTCCATTAAGACAGCAAAACTTACAAATTCTGATCCCAGATCTGTTATCGTACGCGGCTTCAATAAATGCCCAGGGTGCAGTGAAGCAACCTAATGACATGTTGTCAGCTTTGGTTAACTGGATCGGGATTCAAACCGCACAAGTAAAAAGCGACTACACTTTATCTGAAGCGGTTCAATTAGTTGGGGAACTTGAACAACTTTGGCATGGTCTACTTCCATTAGATGATCCTGAGTTTGTTAATCCTATCGACTTTTCGGCGACTATTGCGGCATTTATGGCTTAGTTTATTGATAAATTGAGCTAGTTTACGGCTTAGGCTGTGTATGATTTTATTTTTACGATGGACGCTTTTTTGAACGCGAATCCCTCGTGACAAAAGCCCTTTGCTACAAAGCGCTATAACTGAGAAACAAATACTAACTATCATGACTGAAAAATTACCTTTAGCGTTGTTTTTAATGGGCCCAACGGCATCAGGGAAAACAGATTTAGCTATCCGCTTACGTCAGAAATACCCAGTAGAGATCATCAGCGTCGACTCGGCACTTATCTACAAAGACATGGATATTGGCACCGCTAAACCGGATGCAGAAGAGCTTGCGCTCGCGCCTCACCGCTTGATTGATATTCTTGATCCAAGCGAAGCGTACTCTGCGGCAGATTTTCGTCGTGATGCACTGAAAGAGATGAACGAGATCGTTGCCCAAGGCAAGATCCCTATTTTGGTGGGCGGCACTATGCTTTACTACAAAGCGTTGTTGGAAGGTTTATCGCCACTACCGGCTGCGGATCCCGAGATTCGTAAGCAGATTGAAGCGGAATCTATTGAGCAAGGTTGGCAAGCATTACATGATCAATTAAGAGAGATTGATCCCGTATCCGCTGAAAGAATACACCCAAATGATCCACAAAGGCTTTCAAGGGCATTGGAAGTTTATCGAATTTCGGGTAAAACATTAACAGAGCTAACTCAAACGAAAGGCGATAGCCTGCCATTTCGTGTAAAACAATTTGCAATAGCTCCCAAGGAAAGGAAAGAACTCCATCGCCGCATTGAGCTGCGTTTCGAGAAGATGATCGAAGCAGGGTTTGAAGAAGAAATGAAGGCGCTGTACGCCAGAGAAGATCTTCATCCTGAATTGCCATCGATCCGATGCGTTGGTTATAGGCAGATGTGGGATTATTTAGACGGTAATTGTGATTTAGACGAAGCGGTTTTCCGTGGTGTCTGTGCAACCCGTCAGTTGGCCAAGCGACAGATCACCTGGTTGCGCAGTTGGGATGATTTAACTTGGTTGGATAGCGAAAACATTGATCAAGCGTTAGAAACTCTTTCAGATGCAATAGCATCTGATTAGCATTGCTGTGTATAATGTGATCGCTTTTGCGTGAATATACTCTGGAAAGGATCCGTTATTGAGGCTTTTTAAAATCACAGCCTTTCAATAACAACGGAGTTTTTTTATTCATTTAGCTCAGATGCAAAGGCCGCACCTTTTTGTGCACCACTAGCTAAATAATTACAACAAAATACAAAATAAGGAAAATAAAATGGCTAAGGGGCAATCGCTACAAGACCCATTCCTAAATGCACTCCGCCGTGAGCGCATTCCAGTCTCAATCTACCTTGTAAACGGCATTAAGCTGCAAGGTCAGATCGAGTCTTTCGATCAATTCGTGATCTTGCTGAAGAACACTGTAAACCAAATGGTTTATAAGCATGCGATTTCTACTGTGGTTCCTGCTCGTGCAGTAAGTCACCACAGCGGCGAGCAACGTGCTCCATCTGATCGTACTGAGAAGACAGAAGATTAATCGTTCAATTAACACAGCAAATGCTGTGATAAGGAGTTGGTTGCTTGTTTGACCGTTATGAATCCGGTGAGCGAGCCGTACTTGTTCATATCAACTTCACGCATGAGGGAGAATGGGAAGACCTAAGCGAATGCGAAATGCTGGTCTCCTCTGCGGGGGTAGAAACGCTACAAGTGGTTACTGGTAGCCGCCAATCCCCACTCCCTAAATACTATGTCGGAGAAGGTAAAGCCCTAGAAATCGCACAAGCTGTTCAGCTGACCGGTGCTGAAATTGTGATTTTTAACCACTCCCTCTCTCCTGCCCAAGAGCGAAACCTCGAGCAATTGTGTAAATGTCGTGTGATTGATCGCACGGGTTTGATCTTAGATATCTTTGCACAACGTGCGCGAACTCATGAAGGTAAGCTACAAGTTGAGCTCGCTCAGCTTCGTCATATCTCTACTCGATTGATTCGTGGTTGGACTCACCTTGAAAGGCAGAAAGGTGGTATTGGTCTTCGTGGTCCAGGTGAAACTCAACTGGAAACCGATCGACGTTTGTTGCGTGACCGTATAAAGGCAATATTACGTCGTTTAGCTAAGGTAGCTAAGCAACGTGAACAAGGGCGACGTGCTCGTAATCGAGCTGAGATCCCAACCGTTTCTTTAGTTGGTTATACCAACGCGGGGAAATCAACGCTTTTCAATCGAATCACTAGTGCCGGTGTTTATGCGGCAGACCAACTGTTTGCAACACTAGACCCAACACTACGTAAGATTGATTTGTCAGATGTCGGGCCTGCGATTCTCGCAGATACCGTAGGTTTTATCCGTCATCTACCACACGACTTGGTCGCTGCGTTCAAGGCTACGTTACAAGAGACGCAGGAAGCTGACATTTTGTTACATGTTGTTGATGCCAGTGATGACCGCTTTCGTGAGAACATTCAGGCTGTTCATGATGTATTAGAAGAAATCGATGCTCATGAAGTGCCAACCCTTGTAGTCATGAACAAGATCGACTGCATGGAAGACCAAAAACCTCGCATTGATAGAGACGAAGAGGGCGCACCACGCGCTGTTTGGGTTTCTGCGATGGAAGGCGAAGGTATTGAACTGCTGTTTGAAGCTTTAACTGAGCGTTTAGCGAGTCAAATGGTTCAATACCGACTGTGTATTCCGCATCAACATCAAGGCCGAATTCGTAGTTTATTTTTCCAGCTGAAATGTATTCAACAGGAAGAGTATGATGAAAATGGTAACTTGTTGATAGATATCCGAATGCAACAGATAGATTGGTCTAAACTTGAAAAAAGAGAAGGGGCGCTCTTGGGTGACTTTATCGTTACCTCAGAGACTGCTACAGTATAACGTCATATCAAATGATGGAGCTTTCTAATGGCGTGGAATGAGCCTGGAAATAACAACGGCGATAACGGCCGCGATAATGACCCTTGGGGTAATAAAAATAATCGCGGTGGCCGAGATCAAGGACCGCCAGACCTAGACGAAGTGTTTAACAAGCTGAGTCAAAAGTTGGGTGGCAAGTTTGGTAAAAAAGGTGGTAACGGAAACGGGCCATCTATTGGTGGTGGCGGTGCAATTGGCTTTGGTGTCATTGCCGTTATTGCTATTGCTATCTGGTTCTTCGCAGGTTTCTACACCGTTGGCGAAGCAGAAAGAGCAGTTGTGCTTCGATTAGGTCAATTCGACCGTATTGAAGAACCTGGTCTTAACTGGCATCCACGTTTCATCGATCAAATCAGTGATGAGCAGCTAGTAAACGTTCAAGCGATTCGTTCTCTACGTGCTTCTGGCACCATGCTAACGAAAGACGAAAACGTAGTTACGGTTGAGATGGGTGTTCAATACCGTGTATCTGATCCATACAAATATTTGTATCGTGTAACGAATGCGGACGACAGCTTACGTCAGGCGACTGATTCTGCGCTTCGTGCAGTAATCGGTGACTCACTGATGGACAGCATCCTAACAAGTGGTCGTCAACAGATTCGTCAAAGCACTCAAGAAACGCTTAACCGTATTATCGATAGCTACGATATGGGTATTCTTATTGTTGACGTGAACTTCCAGTCAGCACGTCCACCTGAGCAAGTTAAAGATGCATTTGATGATGCTATCGCGGCTCGTGAGGATGAAGAGCGTTTTGAACGTGAAGCTGAAGCTTACCGAAATGACATTCTTCCAAAAGCAACAGGTCGTGCTGAGCGTTTGAAGAAAGAAGCGGTTGGTTACTCTGAGCGCACAGTTAATGGTGCTCTAGGTCAAGTAGCTCAGTTCGAGAAACTGCTACCTGAATACCAAGCAGCTCCAGAAGTAACACGTAACCGTATGTACCTAGATACAATGGAAAAAGTGTACTCAAGCACATCTAAAGTCCTGATTGACTCTGAATCAAGCGGTAACTTGTTGTACCTACCAATTGATAAGCTAGGCGCTCAAGGTGGTTCTCAGTCGGGCACTCGCTCAACAAAGGCACCATCGACTTACGATCAGATTGAACTAGAAACTCAACCTGAACCAGCGTCGAGCTCTCAGTCTCGTTCAGATAGCTCACGTCAAGGGAGATACTAATAATGCGTAAATTAATGATCCCTGTATTGGTTGTTACGTTAGCTTTGCTACTGATGTCAGTATTCGTGATTCCTGAAGGCGAGCGCGGTATCGTGATTCGTTTCGGTCGTGTATTGAAAGATACTAACGACATCTCTCGTATCCACGAACCAGGTCTGCACTTCAAACTGCCATTGTTCGACCGTGTGAAAACTCTTGATGCACGTATTCAAACAATGGACGGCCGTTCTGACCGTTTCGTAACGTCTGAGAAAAAAGACGTGATCATCGATTCATACGTTAAGTGGCGTATCCAAGACTTCGGTCAATACTACCTAGCAACAGGTGGTGGTAACGCACTAACAGCAGAAGCACTTCTTGAGCGTAAAGTGACAGACGTTCTTCGTTCTGAAATCGGTTCTCGTGAAATCAAGCAAATCGTATCAGGCCCTCGTAATAACGATGTACTGCCAGATTCTGCTGATAGTGAAGAAGTGACAACAGTTGCTGCTGCTGAAGCCCTAGAGGTTGATGGTGAGCGTGACAAGATCATGGAAAACGTACTTGCAGATACTCGTGAAAGTGCGCTGAAAGATCTAGGTGTTGAGATTGTTGATTTCCGTATGAAGAAAATCAACCTTCCAGACAACATCAGTGACTCTATCTACAAGCGTATGCGTGCAGAGCGTGAGTCGGTTGCTCGTAAGCACCGTTCTCAAGGTCGTGAGCGTGCTGAAGTTATCCGTGCTCAAGCTGAGCTAGAAGTTGCTACAGTACTTGCTGAAGCTGACCGTACTGCTCGAGTAACTCGTGGTGATGCAGATGCAGAAGCGGCGAAGATCTACTCTGATGCATACAACAAAGATCCTGAGTTCTTTGGCTTTATGCGTTCACTGCAAGCTTATGAGTCATCATTTAGCGATAAGAGCGACATTCTAGTACTGGATCCGAAGACAGACTTCTTCCAATACATGAATCAAGCGAGCGGTGCTCCAGCGAAATAAGCTGATCAGTTATTGAAACAGCAAACGCTGACCTTCAATAACAAGACACGTTAAGACTTAAAAGGCTCCCATTGTGGGAGCCTTTTTACTTTTTAGAGTTCTGTTATTTTTCTTGTCTTGAGCTGATATGGGAGAGTGGTTGCTCGAACTATCTATCAGCTAGCGAAGCTCAGGAATTATGTAGCGAAGCTATTCTGAGAAGCGGTGATGTGAGTTAGTGGTGAGTCATAAAGGCGATCACGGCACCAGCTACAACAAGGCAGCCACCAATGCGGCGTAATTGAGTATCGGGCTGCTCGCTTAGCTGGGCGACCATATTTCTCCAGCCATTTGGTGCGATTAATGGGCCAAGCCCTTCAACGATGAGAACAAGCCCAATTGCGAGCCAAATTGAATCAGACATGATGCTGCCTTATATCTATAAAAATATAATGATATCAGCATCTTTAGCGATCTGCCCTTCGTAATCGCTGTTTTATTTTTGTACAGCGTTAACGTTTATGAACAAAAAGTGACTGCAAGAAGTGTGATTCAGTGCTAGAATCCATTTTTAATTAGCAACAGAAATTGGAAAGATGGGAAATAACGTAGTCGTTCTAGGCACCCAATGGGGTGATGAAGGTAAAGGTAAAATCGTTGACCTTTTAACTGAAGATGCAAAATACGTGGTTCGCTACCAAGGCGGTCACAATGCAGGTCACACACTTGTAATTGACGGTGAAAAAACCGTTCTTCACTTAATTCCATCAGGCATCCTGCGCGATAACGTTAAATGTGTTATCGGTAACGGTGTTGTACTTTCGCCTGAAGCACTTCTTAAAGAAATGAAGCCTCTTGAAGAGCGCGGTATCCCAGTTCGCGAGCGTCTTTTCGTTTCTGAAGCTTGTCCTCTAATTCTTCCTTACCACATCGCTATCGACAACGCGCGTGAAATCGCTCGTGGCGCGAAAGCTATTGGTACAACTGGTCGTGGTATCGGTCCAGCTTACGAAGATAAAGTTGCTCGTCGCGGTCTACGCGTTGGTGACCTTTTCGATAAAGAAATGTTCGCTGAAAAACTAAAAGAAGTAATGGAATTCCATAACTTCCAACTAGAGCACTTCTACAAAGCTGAAACAGTAAGCTACGAAGATGTACTTGAGCAGTGCATGGGTTACGCAGATCTACTAACTTCAATGGTTATCGACGTAACTGACGAACTAGACGCAGCACGTAAGCGCGGCGACAAGATCATGTTCGAAGGTGCTCAAGGTACTCTACTAGATATCGACCACGGTACTTACCCATACGTAACGTCTTCTAATACTACTGCTGGTGGTGTTGCTGCAGGTTCTGGTTTCGGTCCTCGTCACATCGGTTACATCCTTGGTATCACTAAGGCTTACTGTACTCGTGTTGGTTCTGGTCCATTCCCAACTGAGCTATACGATGGCCTAGACAAGCAAGACCCAGTAGGTAAGCACCTAGGTGATGTTGGCCACGAGTTTGGCGCAACTACTGGTCGTCTACGTCGTACTGGTTGGTTCGATGCTGTTGCTATGCGTCGTGCAATCCAAATCAACTCTCTATCTGGTATGTGTCTAACTAAGCTAGACGTTCTAGATGGCCTAGAAGAACTAAAAATCTGTACTGGTTACAAGATGAAAGATGGTTCTATCCTAGAAGTTTCTCCAATGGCTGCTGAGTCATTCGAAGAAGCGACGCCAATCTACGAAACAATGCCTGGTTGGAGCGAGAACACATTTGGTGCTAAGTCAATTGATGCGCTTCCACAAGCTGCTCTTGATTACATAAAACGTATCGAAGACCTAACAGGTGTGCCAATTGATATTGTATCAACTGGTCCAGACCGTAACGAAACTATCATCAAGGTTCACCCATACAGCGCATAATGCCTGATTGAGTGATTACCACTGCACCTTTAGTGCTTTGATAATTAAATCGTTTTCTAAAAGCCGACTTTCTTAAGTCGGCTTTTTTATACCTGTAATTTGAAAACGAAGCCGTCTTTGATGAACTTTTGAAGGCCATCTGGCAAAATATTGCCCATTAGCGGCAAGTTTTGTCTAAAGCGATACGCTGAGTTGCCGATACAGATATCATAGTGAGTGAAATGTAATTGAGTTTGGGGTGTCCAAAAGCTCGATTCGTTTTTAAAACCGATAAAAGAGTGCAGGTATGAAGCTACGAATTGTGGCAGCTTCATTGATAATGGCGCTGAGCTCACCCTTGAGTCATGCAAATTTGGCTGATGTCGGGGAGCCAGTTCCAATATATACAGAAGCTGAACTGATTAATTTAATCGAGAATAATCAACACCTAGAGCGAGTGAAAGCTGATAAGTGCCAGTTAGTTGAAGATATCGTTGCTCGTGCAACGCGTATTAGCTTGCCTTCTTATGAGTTTTTATACGGCGATATGCTGGCGTGGGGCGTGTGCGTTCCTCAAGATGTAGAGCTTGGTCTTTACTATATGGAAAACGCGGCACACCAAGGTTTACCTGCAGCACTAGAGCAATTGGGTCGTTATTATTCTCGTGGAACCTTGGTTCAACAAGACCAAGAGCGTGCGATCCCATACCTGCGTGAAGCAGCCTCGCTGGGGAATCTGAGTGCCAGTATTCATCTAGCAGAATTGCTGTTACGTGATTATGGCAGTCCATTAGATTACGAAGATGCCTACCGCTGGTTGTACAACTCTGTCACGGCAGATCAAAGGCAACATAAGCGTATTACTGTATTGCGAAGTGGTTTGGAAAAGAGAATGCCAGACAATATTATCGCTCGAGCAAAACGTCGAGACGTGTTCTGGTAATACAGAACAAGAAACCTGTAATGATTCCTGCACTCATTATTACAGGTCACAAGATCTAGAAAGCCCCGCCTAACTGAATTAGTGCGGGGCTTTTTACGTTTAGATGGTCATGTTATTCGATAGCGAACTTATTGAACTACTTCACCAGATTCGATAACGGTTTCACGAACTACCTTAGTGAAATCGAGTGCTTCCTGACGAATCTTATCTTCATCTACTGTTAGCATGTCGCGATCTTGCATGATGATCTTGCCATCGACGATCGTGTGACGAACATTGCCAGAGTTAGCTGAATACACCAGTGCTGAATATGGGTTGTAAACAGGAACCATGTTTGGTGCTTTAGTGTCGATCACTATGATATCTGCTAGCTTACCGGCTTCAAGAGAGCCGATCTTATCTTCCATGTGTAGGGCTTTTGCTGCGCCCATTGTTGCCATGTCGATCACTTTGATCGGCGGCATCGCTGCACGATCTTTATTGACTAGCTTATGAACTTTAGCAACTTGGTTGAATTCATCAATGGTGCTCAGAGTGTTGCCAGACATTGGACCATCAGTACCTAAACCAATACGTACATTCTCGTCATACATCTGTAGTGCAGGTGATACGCCTTTCGCCGACTTGATGTTTGCACTCATGTTATGAGCGACACCCATATCCGACTTTTTAACAAGCTCAATGTCATGGTCATCAACTAGGATCATGTGTGCGCCAACTAGGTTTTTGTTGAGTGCGCCAATGCTATCCATGTATTGAACCGGCGATAAGCCTTCTGAACGCTCTGCGATCTTCTCTACTTCACGGTGCGATTCTGCAAGGTGGATCATCACTGGTACATCGAGCTCTAGTGATAACTTAGAAATCTTTTGCAGGATCTCTGTGGTGTTGGTGTAAGGCGCATGTGGTGCAAATGCTGGAGTGATACGTGGGTGATCTTTGTACTCTTCAATGAAGTTCAGCGCGTACTTGATACCTTCTTCGGCGTTAGCAGCATCGGCAACCGGGAACTTAATCACAGTTTCACCAAGGATGGCGCGCATACCAATCTTATCGACGGTTTTTGCGACCTCATCCTCGAAGTAGTACATGTCGGCGTAAGTCGTCACACCACCTTTAACCATCTCAACGTTACCTAAGTTGGCACCAATACGTACCATGTCGCGTGATACTAACTTCTTCTCTAGTGGGAAGATGTAGCGGTGTAGTCGATCTGGAACATCATCAGCCAGTGAACGGAAAACCGTCATTGATACGTGGGTGTGAGTATTGATTAGACCTGGCATCACGATGTCGCCATCCACGTCTAGCACTTGCTCAGCCTTGTATTGCTTCTCTAGTGAAGCATCACCAACCGCAATGATTTTGTTGTCTTTGATGACAACCGTTCCGCTCTCATAAACCGTTTTGTCTTGGTTCATGGTTAGAACCATCGCATCGGTAATCATTAGGTCAGCCTTTTCCATCGCAGAACTTGCGAGTGGGAATAGCGCAAGGCTCGCCATTGCTGAAGCCAATAAGGTGCGTTTTAATTTCATATCAATACTCAGAACAGGAGTTGGTAAAAGTGTCTGGATAATAGTGCATTTCATTCATGAGGCAAACGTTTGTTTTATCGTTTGCGCGAAATTCTTATGGTAGTTTGTGATGATGAAGTGATGTTTCACAAAATGAAGATATGTATCAATCTGAGGTTATTTTCGGGTTTTCTAAAGCATATCTGTAGCTTACCTCTAGCATCGGATATACTAGGGGTATATACCTTCCTTGCTTAAGCAGGCCCGCCTATGTCAAAAAACACACCGATGTCAGAAAACACGACAGCTAGCACTAATGTTGACCCTTTTGCCGATCGAGAGTCGAAAAATTACGACAATCCAGTACCAAGCCGAGAGTTCATTTTATCGTTTCTAACGGAAGCGAATATCCCAATGAACCGCAATGATCTATTCGAAGCGCTTGGCCTTGCTGGAGAGGAGCAATATGAAGGGCTACGTCGTCGTTTACGTGCTATGGAGCGTGATGGACAACTGGTCTTCACTCGTCGCCAATGCTACGCGCTACCTGAAAAGTTAGAGCTAGTGAAAGGTTACGTGATTGGTCACAAAGACGGTCATGGCTGGGTTCGCCCTGATGGTAGCAAAGGCAAGGATGACGATATTCTACTGCCACACCATCAGATGAAAACCATCATGCACGGTGACTACGTATTGGCTCAGCCAACGGACAACAGCAAGCGTGGCCGTCGTGAAGGTCGTTTAGTTCGCGTACTTGAAGAACGTACCACGCCAATTGTTGGCCGTTTCTTCTTGGAGTATGGTCACTCTTATGTAGTTGCCGACGACTCGCGCATCAGCCATGACATCCTTATCCCAACCGAGCATAAAGGCGGAGCTCGAATGGGTAATGTGGTTGTGATTGAAATTACTGACCGTGGCGGTCGCTCTCGTAACATGATGGGTAAGGTAACTGAAGTGCTTGGTGAGAACATGGCTCCGGGCATGGAAACCAAGATTGCTATTCATACCCACCAGATCCCAAATGAGTGGCCTGAAGCTGTCGATAAGCAAATTGCTAACTTGGGTGAGCATGTACCTGAAGAAGCGAAAGAAGGGCGTGTTGACCTGCGTAAATTGCCATTGGTAACTATCGATGGTGAAGATGCACGTGACTTCGATGATGCGGTTTATTGTGAAGCGAAGAAAGGTGGAGGCTGGCGCCTATGGGTAGCGATTGCTGATGTAAGCTACTATGTTCGCCCTGATACTGCACTAGACAAAGAAGCGATCAACCGTGGTAACTCGGTATACTTCCCGTCACAAGTCGTCCCAATGCTGCCAGAAGTGCTCTCTAATGGCCTATGTTCGTTGAACCCTCAAGTAGACCGTTTGTGTATGGTGTGTGAGATGACTATCTCAGACAAAGGTAAGCTGTCGGGCTACAAGCACTACGAAGCGGTAATGAACTCTCATGCTCGTCTTACTTACAATAAAGTAGGTGCGATCCTAGATGGTAACGAAGAACTTCGTGAGCGTTACGTACAAGAGGTGCCGCATCTAGAAGAGCTGCACAGAATGTACAAAGTACTGAAGCAGACTCGTGACGAGCGTGGCGCAATTGAGTTTGAAACGGTAGAGACTAAGTTTATCTTCAATGCGGATCGTAAGATTGACCGTATTGAACCCGTTGTTCGCAACGATGCACACAAAATCATCGAAGAGTGTATGATTCTAGCGAACATCGCGTCTGCATCTTTGGTGGAGAAAGCGAAAGAGCCATCGCTGTACCGTATTCACGAAACTCCAGGTGAAGAGCGCTTAGCAGGCTTTAAAGACTTCCTAAGTGAACTTGGTTTATCGCTAGACGGCGGTTTGTCTCCGTCACCAACGGATTACGCAAAGCTAATGCAGCAAATTAACGAGCGTGAAGATCGCGAGTTAATCCAAACTATGCTGTTACGCTCGATGAAGCAAGCGGTATACAACGCTGATAACGTAGGTCACTTTGGTCTAGCGCTAAAACGCTACGCTCACTTTACCTCGCCGATCCGTCGTTACCCTGACTTGCTACTGCACCGTGCAATTAAGTACCTTATTGCGAAAGAAGAGGGGCGTAACAGCGAACGTTGGACACCAACGGGCGGTTACCACTACACTTTCGATGAAATGGACTTCTACGGCGAGCAGTGTTCAATGACTGAGCGTCGTGCCGATGATGCAACTCGTGAAGTGAACGACTGGCTGAAATGTGAATACATGCAAGACCACGTCGGTGAAGTGATGGACGGTGTGATTGCCAATGTTACCGGCTTTGGTTTCTTTGTGCGTCTAACGGAATTGCACATTGATGGCCTAGTACACATCTCGGCGCTCGCGAACGATTACTACCAATTCGATGCGGTTGGTCAGCGCTTGGTAGGTGAAAGCTCAGGTAACATCTACCGCTTGGGTGACTCGGTTAAAGTGAAGGTTTCTGCAGTTAACCTAGAAACTCGCCAAATTGATTTTGATTTGGAAGACACTGCTCGTCAGCCTCGTGGCAAAGGTAAAACAGCTAAGAAGCGTGCTGCTGAAGCAATGAAAAAGGCGAAAAGTAAGAAACGCGCCGCAGTGAAGAGCAACAAACCAGGTGTCGCAGCTAAACCATTGGTTGAGCCAACTAAGCGACCAGACGGTAGTTCAGAAGCTTCTGAGAAGAAGAAAAAATCGCGTAATAAGACCGGTGCAGCAAAAGCTCGAGCGAAGAAAAAGCGCTCAGCAACTCGCAAGGCAAGGGCGGATAAGTCTTAGGGCACCGTCAAGCGTTAACAACGAATGTAATGCGAGAGTATCGGGCGTGAAACGCATACTCTCGAAATAAACAACGCAGAGCTGGATGCATTGGAGTTAGTGCCGTTCATCTCTGAGCAATAAGAGTAATTTGAGACAATGAGTAACGAATTTATTTACGGTATTCACGCGGTGAAAGCCGTATTAGAAAAAGATCCAGCACGTTTCATCGAAGCGTATGTGCTAAAAGGTCGTCAAGACGAGCGCCTTTTACCACTACTGAATCAGCTACAACAGTTTGGTGTATCCATTCAACAGATGGGCCGTAAGCCGCTGGATGACAAAGCACAAGGTGCAAACCACCAAGGCATTATCGCTAAGGTGAAGCCGGCTAAACAGCTTAACGAAACTCACCTAGATGACATCCTAGCGCAGCACGAACAGCCATTGCTGTTGGTTCTAGATGGCGTAACAGACCCTCATAACCTAGGTGCGTGTCTGCGTAATGCGGATGCGGCTGGTGTTGCTGCGGTTATCGTGCCTAAAGACCGCTCTTCTCCATTAACAGCAACAGTTAGTAAGGTTGCATGTGGTGCGGCTGAAACAGTTCCTCTAGTACGTGTAACTAACCTAGCTCGCACAATGCGTGCTCTGCAAGAACAAGGTGTATGGTTTGTCGGTACAGCGGGCGAAGCGACGCACGACATCTACCAAGCGAAGCTAACAGGCCCTCTAGCCGTAGTAATGGGTGCAGAAGGTGACGGTATGCGTCGTCTAACGCGTGAGACCTGTGATGACCTCATCAAGATTCCGATGGCTGGTAGCGTATCAAGCCTAAACGTATCAGTGGCTTCTGGTATTTGTCTGTTTGAAGCGGTACGTCAGCGTCTAGCTCAGTAACCTTTAAAGAGACGCCGGCTTAAGCGACTTAAGTCTATGAATTTATTAACGCTCACCACTTGCTGGTGGGCGTTTGTTTTTAGGGCATCGAGTGACAAATTGACAGAATCACAGGTGGTAAGGGGCTGTTGCTCTTTCGTGGTTGAGTTTTGTTCGAGATAAAATCGTTTTAGGCGCGGCGAAGATTATGTAGCCTAGTCATTCTACGCAAATATTCTTCAACAAAGCATAAAATGATTTTAGTGGGGGCGCCTAGCTCGAACCCTTCGGGCAGCCTTTGTGGTTCATTTCTACTGCGTTATCGGCTTTTTATGTAGGCTAGCTACACGTCAAAGCCTCTGTCTTGTATCAATTTCCCACAAAGAGCTGCAAAAGCCAGCTCGAAAGATTAACAGCCCCTAAATGGCGAAAGAAAAACTGTTTCATTATTCGCCAAATACCACTTGCCAATACAGGGTTCTTTCTATAATATTTGCCGTCCTTAAAACTCGGTCATTTATCTTTAGTTCCTTGCTTCCTCTGGACGACCGAGCCATTCGTGGAAGCTAATAATCCGTAAGGAGCAACCAAATGCGTCATTACGAAATCGTATTCATGGTTCACCCTGATCAAAGCGAGCAAGTTGCTGGCATGATCGAGCGTTACACTGGTTCTATCACTGAAGCTGGCGGTACTATCCACCGTCTAGAAGACTGGGGTCGTCGTCAAATGGCTTACCCAATCAACAAGCTTCACAAAGCTCACTACGTTCTTATGAACGTTGAAGCTGGTCAAGAAGTGATTGACGAGCTAGAAACTGCTTTCCGTTTCAACGATGCAGTTCTACGTAACATGATCATGCGCACTAAAGGCGCTGTGACTGAGCAATCTATTATGCTTAAGCAAAAAGAAGAGCGTGCAGAGCGTGCTCCTCGTCGTGAAGAGCGTACAGAAGCTAAACCAGAAGCAGCTGCTGAGTAATTCTTTTTTGGCTTAATGCCTTAAAAAATTCTCAACTTGTTTTAAGTCTTTCACCACTTTCCTAAGTTTTGAAAGGCTGCATTATTAAATTTAAGATCAGGAGATAGCCCATGGCTCGTTTCTTCCGTCGTCGTAAATTCTGCCGTTTCACTGCAGAAGGCGTACAAGAGATTGACTACAAAGACGTAGCAACTCTTAAAAACTACATCACTGAAGCTGGTAAAATCGTACCTAGCCGTATCACTGGTACAAGCGCTAAGTACCAGCGTCAACTAGCTCGCGCTATCAAGCGTTCTCGTTACCTAGCTCTACTACCGTACACTGACAAGCATCAGTAATCGGTAATAGTTAATAATAGTTTAAGAGGACTAAGATAATGCAAGTTATTCTACTTGATAAGATCGGTAACCTAGGTGGCCTTGGCGACCAAGTAAACGTTAAATCTGGTTACGCTCGTAACTTCCTTATCCCACAGGGTAAAGCAGTTATGGCAACTAAAGACAACGTTGCTATGTTCGAAACTCGTCGTGCTGAACTAGAAGCTAAAGTTGCTGAGCAACTAGCTGCTGCTGAAGCTCGTGCAGAGAAAGTTAACTCTCTAGAAGGCGTTTCTATCGCTTCTAAAGCTGGTGACGAAGGTAAACTATTCGGTTCTATCGGTACTCGTGACATCGCTGACGCTATCACAGCGGCAGGTGTTGCAGTAGCTAAGAGCGAAGTACGCCTACCTGAAGGCGCTCTACGTAACATCGGCGAATTCGAAGTAAGCATCCAACTTCACTCTGAAGTTTTTGCTACTGCGAAAATCGCTATCGTTGCAGCTGAGTAATTTCAGTACCAAGACGAATTCTTTCTTTATGAAAGTTTTAAACACCAGCTTCGGCTGGTGTTTTTTTATGTCTGGAATATAGGAAAGAGTAAGGGAGGGTTACAGTAAGTAAAAAGCTTACTATGATCCAAAAGCTCTAGTGGCTGAACAATCAGCCATGGAAATTAGAATTGGAACAGCAGGTTAATAGAGAGAACCGAGTCTTCTTTATCTAGCCCTTCGGGTACCTTGTCGTGGTACTGGCGAGAGTGTGCAATCTTCAGCGCGATATTGTCAGTAATATCGTTGATCGCTTCTAACTCAGTATCGAACTTCAAGTTACTGTGACCAGACACTAATGTTACATCGGCTTTTAGCTGCAAATTCTTCAACACCTGCCAAGACGTATTGACGTTGCCACGGAAAATCGCTTCTTCAACGATCTCTGGGAAGATGATGTCATCATCGTCTAGCTCATCGAGGTTTGGTTCTTGGTAACGAAAGCCCGGGCCCACTTCGACTTCCAGCACGAATTCTTCGGTATTCGAAAACTGGTAACCCAGACCGCTCGAAACGGTGTAATCCTTAAAGTAAGCACTGTATCGTGAATCGACGCCTTTAAAACTGCCGTAAAGATAGGTTTTAGGGCTTAACTTGTAGTCACTCTGAGCCGTGTAAGTTGATTGCCTTTTATCTTCTTCGCCATCTTTATAGAGGTTGTAGTATTTCCATTCGCCACTGGTTCTGTGGCGGCCAGCCGTGTACTCACCGTTTAGGCGTGCGTTTAGAGAGCGTGAATCGGAATTACCAGTATGCGACTGATATCCAAATTCGACTTCAGTTTTTAGTGGGCTTGGCAGTTCAGTGTCACTCGTATCACTTGGGGCGATATCCATATCTTTTTCTTCTGGTGCTGGTGCAACGACGATCGGCTCAGCAGTAGGTTCTGGTACTACTATCGAGTCGAGGATTGCATCAACATCGGTTTTAGCATCATCAGCTAAAGCCATCGGAGCGCTCAGGAGACCAGTGCTTAGAAGACCTGTGCTCAGAGCCAATAGTTTGGACACGCATACCTCAGTTATACAGTGAATGAATGGCGAGATCGTAATGCTACCCTTGGTTAATTCCGTCAGCAATAAGTAAATTCTTCCTGAAGAATAAAACAAACTCATAGGATCGGATTACAAATGAGTGTTCTTGGGTATAATGAACGATCATTATTAGTTATTGAGTGTAGTCATAGTGGATACCAAAAGTCAGAAATCAGCCAAAGATCAGGTGGACGCCATCAAGGTCCCGCCACATTCATTAGAAGCTGAGCAATCTGTTATTGGCGGTTTGTTATTAGATAACGAACGCTGGGATACGGTTGCTGAAAAGGTTGTGGCCAAAGACTTTTATAGTCGTCCTCACCGTCTGATCTTTGAAGCGGTAAAAGATATCCTTGAAGAAAGCTCTCCTCTGGATCTTATTACACTCTCTGAACACTTAGAGCTGCGTGAGCAACTTGAAGAAGTGGGTGGCTTTGCCTACCTTGCTGACCTAGCTAAGAACACGCCAAGTGCGGCTAACATTAACGCTTATGCGGATATCGTCGCTCAGCGCGCACTGGTTCGTAGCCTGATTGGTGTGGCGAATGAGATTGCCGATTCTGGCTACGATCCACAAGGTCGTACATCAGAAGACCTGCTCGACCTTGCTGAGAGTAAAGTATTCGCGATTGCAGAAGGTCGTGCGAGCGAAAACGAAGGCCCTCAAAACGTAGATAGCATTCTTGAGAAGACGCTAGAGCGTATCGAAATCCTGTACAAGACTCCGCAAGACGGTGTGACAGGTGTCGATACCGGCTTTAATGACCTCAACAAGAAGACCGCTGGTCTACAAGGTTCTGATTTAATCATTGTCGCTGCTCGTCCATCGATGGGTAAAACCACGTTTGCGATGAACTTGTGTGAAAACGCGGCGATGAAACAAGACAAGCCCGTGCTTATCTTCTCGCTAGAGATGCCAGGTGAACAGCTGATGATGCGTATGCTTGCATCCCTGTCTCGCGTAGACCAAACCAAAATTCGTACCGGTCAACTTGATGACGAAGATTGGGCTCGTATCTCTTCGACCATGGGTATCCTCATGGATAAGAAGAACATGTACATTGATGACAGTTCTGGCCTAACACCAACCGAAGTTCGTTCTCGTGCGCGTCGTATTGCTCGTGAACATGACGGTCTTTCAATGATCATGATCGATTACCTTCAACTGATGCGTGTCCCTTCACTGTCTGATAACCGTACCCTTGAGATCGCCGAGATTTCACGTTCCCTAAAAGCGCTAGCGAAAGAGTTGAACGTTCCAGTTGTGGCACTTTCTCAGCTTAACCGTTCCCTAGAGCAACGTGCCGATAAACGCCCAGTTAACTCGGACTTGCGTGAATCGGGCTCGATTGAGCAAGATGCCGACTTAATCATGTTCATCTACCGTGACGAAGTTTATAACCCAGACAGCTCGCTGAAGGGCATCGCTGAAATCATTATCGGTAAGCAACGTAACGGTCCGATCGGTTCGGTTCGTCTTACATTCCAAGGGCAACACTCCCGTTTCGATAACTATGCAGGTCCTGCATTTGATGACGAGTAATCGCTAATGACGTATATGAAAGCGGCGACCGCGAGCATTGATTTAAATGCGCTTGAGCACAACCTGAACCAAATTAAGTCGAAAGCCCCGCAGTGCAAAGTGATGTCTGTTGTCAAAGCCAATGGCTATGGTCACGGCTTACTGCACATTGCTAAGCACTCAAAAAGCTCAGATGCATTCGGTGTGGCTCGTATTGAGGAAGCCTTACAACTGCGTGCTGGTGGTATTGTTCAGCCGGTTTTATTGCTAGAAGGTTTTTACTCTTCAGGCGATTTACCAATATTGGTGACCAATAACATCCAAACGGTGGTGCATTGTGAAGAACAGCTTAGTGCTCTGGAAAATTCAGTTCTAGAATCACCGGTTGTGGTATGGCTAAAAGTCGATAGTGGTATGCACCGCTTAGGTGTTCGCTCTGAACAGTATCAAGATTTCGTTGAGCGCCTGCATCAATGTGTGAATGTGGCTAAGCCTTTGCGCTACATGAGCCACTTTGGCTGTGCTGACGAGTTAGATAAAGCAACCACAGAGCAACAGACTGAATTATTCCTGTCTTTGACTGAAGGCTGTGAAGGTGAGCGCTCTCTTGCTAACTCTGCAGGTTTACTTGCTTGGCCAGATAGCCATTTAGATTGGGTTCGTCCTGGGATCATCTCTTATGGCGTATCACCTTTCGTAGATAAGTCGGCTCAAGAGCTTGGCTTTTTACCTGTGATGACTCTCACCTCTCACCTGATTGCGGTTCGTGATTTGAAAGCAGGTGAAAGCGTGGGTTATGGCGGTAACTGGACCAGCGAACGTGATACCAAGGTTGGTGTTATCGCAATTGGCTACGGTGATGGCTACCCTCGAACCGCCCCTAACGGTACACCTGTGTTTGTAAATGGTCGAAAAGTGCCTATTGCAGGCCGAGTTTCTATGGATATGTTAACGGTCGACCTTGGGCCGGATGCTCAAGATAAAGTCGGTGATGAAGCGACACTTTGGGGGAAAGAGTTACCTTCTGAAGAAGTCGCAGAACATATCGGCACGATCGCTTACGAGCTGGTTACTAAGCTTACCTCGCGTGTAGCGATGGAATATGTGAAGTAGCTATGGGTTCAGTACAGTAAATGATGTTCAAGCGAACCACTCGACAACTAGTGATGTCAGCAATGGCATTACTCGGTGTTAGCTTTTCTTCTTCAGCTCTGAGTGAAGAAAAAGACTCAGCCTTTGTCCCTTTCTACTTCAGCACTGAAACCATGGGTAATACCTTTGGGGTTGCTGGTGTTGCAAAGGGTGTTTGGCAACCTCAAGCCGCTTTGTTTGGTATGGCGTTGTATTCAGATAAAGACAGCTATGTCGGTTTCCTATCTGCCTTTAATTTTGCACTGTCTGAGAACATATTGTTCAGCACTCAGATGTACCAAGCTCGTTTTAACGAAAACCCGTATTACATTGGCTCTCAAGGCGATAACGATTCATCGATTGATGACAAAACCATTGCTGATGGCTTAGAAGAAAACTATCAGTTTGAGTTTAAGTACCTGTTGCCATGGGGCAATGTTGCTGAACATGGTTTGTTGGGTGCGTTTCAACCAATTAAAGATGTAAGTTTTGCTTCACCTGTTGAGTCGGGTGTCAGTTCGATTATTTTTACACCTTTTTATACTTCTCGAGAGTTAGAAGGTTTAAATAATAATGAAGAGGCGACGGGCTTTAGTTTTGCGTTTGATTGGGATAATCGTGATAGCACACGTAATCCAACCAAAGGTTCTCATACTAACCTTGAGTTCACTACTGGTGCTGAAAGTTGGTCTAACGACGATTTATGGCTGAAGTGGACATTTCAAAACAGCCAGTATTTTGCTTTAGGTCCGTTGGGGGACTTATTCGATCAACAAGTCGTGGCATTTGATTTCTATACGGCTGATACGCCCACTTGGGATAACTGCTCAAGTCAAGACTGCGCTCGTCCACCAGAAACGGAGCAAGCTCGATTGGGTGGTTTGTATCGCTTACGAGGCTACACCGGAGGTCGCTATCATGGACGCTCGGCGGTGCATTACTCTGCAGAATACCGTGTACTTCCAGATTGGCAGCCACTGGGTGATATCCCACTGATTAACTACTACGATTTGCCTTGGTGGCAATGGGTGGCGTTTGCTGAAGTTGGGCGCGTTGCTGATGAGTATGACATCAAAACACTGCATACGGATATGAAATGGAGCCTCGGCGGCGCGGTTCGTTTCCAAGTGGAAGGTATTGTGGTTCGTGCGGAATTAGCGCGAGGCGGTGATGAAGGGACCTTTCGGGTTATGATAAACCAACCTTTCTAAAGCATTTGGCCCACAGTAGGCCAAGCGCTGTATTTATAAGAGTGGTCGTGGAAATACACCACTCTTTTTTATTAAGAAGGCATTGCTTTTATTATGAAGATCTTGCTTTTAAGCAGTCTACTCTCCCTGAATCGTAGCAACTACAGTGCGGCTACCACCATAGTCTCGGTGCTCTCCTAAGTAAATGCCCTGCCATGTTCCTAAAGCTAAACGACCATTGGTGATAGGGATTGTCACACTGTTGCCAAGTGTCGATGCTTTTATGTGAGCTGGCATATCATCATCACCTTCATAAGTATGCTTGTAATAGGGCGCTCGTTCGGGCACAAACTTGTTGAAGTGTGACTCCATATCACTACGGACGGTCGGATCGGCGTTTTCATTGAGCGTTAAGCTGGCAGAAGTATGCTGAATAAATAGATGTAATAAACCAACAGATAGGGAGCTCATCTCGTGTATCTGTTGTTCAATTTCATCAGTAATGAGATGAAATCCACGCTTTTGTGCGTTTAGGTGTATAGTCTTCTGAATCCACATACGCCATCCTTTATAATGTATTTGGAAAAAAAGTGGTTTGAGGCTATCTTTTGAACTTGAATTTATCAGGTCTCGCTCACATTTAATTATGTTAGAGCCAGAGTCTGTACCGATTCCTGTCTCAGGAAATCTAATCCTGATTTATCTCAAGGTACAGCTCTTCATATACGGCATAATACGTCGTGAAAAAAAATTACAAAGAATCTTTCAGTGGTGACGCGGTTTGGTCATCACAGAAAAATATAAACTTTCGCCTAATCGGGGGTTCTATTCATCACCTAGGTGACGTTTAGAATAAAACCTACAGTAACATCGGGATAGATACCATGTTGAAAAATATCAACCCAACGCAAACACAAGCGTGGAAAGCTCTAACAGCTCATTTTGAGTCTGCTCAAGATATGGATATGAAAGAGCTGTTTGCTCAAGATGCAAAACGTTTCGAGAGCTTTTCTACTCGTTTCGGTTCAGACATCTTAGTCGATTACTCTAAGAACCTAATCGACGCAGAAACGATGCAGCACCTATTTGCTCTTGCAAACGAGACTGAAGTTAAGTCTGCAATTGAAGCGATGTTTAGCGGTGATGCGATCAACAAGACTGAAGGCCGTTCAGTGCTTCACACTGCACTACGTAACCGTAGCGACAAGCCAGTAATGGTTGACGGCAAAGACGTAATGCCAGCAGTTAACGCTGTACTAGCAAAAATGGAACTGTTCACACACCGCATCGTTTCTGGTGAGTGGAAAGGTTACACAGGTAAAGAGATCACTGATGTTGTAAACATCGGTATCGGCGGTTCGGATCTTGGTCCATACATGGTGACTGAAGCACTAACGCCATACAAAACTCGCCTAAACATGCACTTCGTTTCAAACGTAGATGGTACGCACATCGTTGAGACACTTAAGCCTCTAAACCCAGAAACAACGCTATTCCTAGTAGCATCAAAAACATTCACGACTCAAGAAACAATGACGAACGCACACTCTGCTCGTGATTGGTTCCTAGCTGAAGCAGGTGATGAAGCGCACGTAGCTAAGCACTTCGCTGCACTATCGACTAACGCAACTGCAGTAGCTGAGTTTGGTATCGATACTGACAACATGTTCGAATTCTGGGACTGGGTTGGTGGTCGTTACTCACTATGGTCTGCGATCGGTCTTTCTATTTCTCTTTCTGTTGGCTTCGATAACTTCGTTGAGCTACTAGAAGGTGCTCACGAGATGGATAAGCACTTTGCTTCAACTGAATTTGAAAGCAACATCCCAGTTATCCTTGCGCTAATCGGTATTTGGTACAACAACTTCCACGGCGCTGAGTCAGAAGCGATTCTACCTTACGACCAGTACATGCACCGTTTTGCTGCTTACTTCCAGCAAGGCAACATGGAATCAAACGGTAAGTTTGTAGACCGTGAAGGTAACCCAGTAGAGTACCAAACAGGTCCTATCATCTGGGGTGAACCTGGTACAAACGGCCAGCACGCGTTCTACCAACTGATTCACCAAGGCACTAAGCTGATCCCATCAGACTTCATCGCGCCTGCAATCAGCCACAATCCAGCATCTGATCACCACCAGAAGCTAATGTCTAACTTCTTTGCTCAAACTGAAGCACTAGCATTCGGTAAGACAAAAGAAACAGTGGAAGCTGAATTCCTAGCGGCTGGCAAAACTGCAGAAGAAGTAGCTGAACTGGTACCTTTCAAAGTGTTTGAAGGTAACCGCCCAACGAACTCTATTCTTGTTAAGCAAATTACACCTCGCTCTCTGGGTAACCTAATCGCGATGTACGAGCACAAGATCTTCGTTCAAGGTGTTATTTGGAACATCTTCAGCTTCGACCAATGGGGTGTAGAACTTGGTAAGCAACTAGCAAACCAAATTCTTCCAGAGCTTGCTGATGACGCAGAAGTGATATCTCACGATAGCTCAACGAACGGTCTAATCAACGCATTCAAAGCACTTAAAGCTTAATTGAGTTGATAGCATAAAAGTAAACGCCAACCTTAGGGTTGGCGTTTTTGTATCTATAACTCTAACGATCTAATAACGGTTCAATCGCAGGTAATAAAAAAGGCTGACGTATCGACGCCAGCCTTCTAAATATTTTGCAGTAGTTACTTTTATTCGAAACAGATCTCGATGAAGGCATTACCCCACTGAGATGAGAAAGGCATGATGATGATTGCGCCTTCGCATTTGTGACGAATAGTGTGGCCTTTACCAGAAACCACAATCGGCGTTGCCATGTCGAAGTCGAAGCCGCTTTCCGCAAGAATACGTTTTGCACCGCCCGTTACCATGTTGGTGATCTCACCAACCATGTCGGTGACTTCTTCGTTCAAACCGTTTGGTCGCTCACCAAGCATGTTTTCCATGATTTCCAGAGCCAGACCTTCATCAAAGGTAATCGACATTGAGCCACGTGATTGTGGACCAACCATACCGATTAAACCAGAGACATCACCACGAGCGATTTCATCTTTCTTAACTCTTGGTTTTTGTGGCTTCAATTCTAGAGAAGCCATCGTTTTTAGAACGTTCATCAAAGAAGCTAAAAACGGGTTTACAAATTCAGCGCGCATAATGTTCTTCTATAATCTTATTCTTTCATATCGGAGGAGCAAGACTGGCAAATGCCATGCGACTCAATGACGTGGTTGGTCAATTGAAATCCATGCTTCTCAGCGTTACTCGCGAGCAGAGTTACAAGGGAATCGTCTTGTAGTTCTACCACTGTGCCACATTTATCGCAGATCAGTAGTTGGGAGAAATGTTTGTTGGCATTACAAGAACAGCAGCATATAAAGCTATTGGTTGACTCAACTCTGTGAATGAAACCTTGCTCCAACAAGAAATCCAAAGCGCGATATACTGTAGGTGGCTTGGCTTGCGGCTCACTGACTTTCAATTGCTCTAATAATTCATAAGCACTAGAGGCTTTCTTATTAGAGAGGATGAGCTCAAACACTCGCTTTCTTTGAGGCGTTAATCTAACGCCACGCGATGCGCATATCCCTTCAACTTGCTCTATTAATGTGTGGTCCAAATTCTTCACCATTCAATCGGACATCCTTAAACAAACCCTATTTTCAGGTTATTTCGGCTAAGGAGCCATTGATTTCTATTAAAGTCAGGTACAGAGCGTATTGTGACCCACGACTTTGAATAAGACAAGGTAACTCAAAATGACATTGTGACTCAAGGCATAACTGATTAGTGAGGCTGAATTAGAGATCTGGTGAATGATTTATAAAAAAGTGTGAGGCAAAGTTCATATAGCACAAACAGAGCATAGCCTTTACAATAGCCGACTTTGCTTATGCTGGGTATTCCAGCATCTTTGTTTGACTCGCTACTAGGGTACTTTGCCATGACACATTCATGTAGGTTGTCTGTCGCTCCAATGCTCGATTGGATTGATTAAGCAGCCTTAGCAAGGGCTGAGCGAGTTTGAGGGGTACCATAGGAGTACCACGTAGTGTTCTATGCTATTCCTTAAATACAGAAAACCCCCGCCGAAGCGAGGGTTCTGTAAATCGGCAGCACCAATAGGTTTGTTATCACCTGTCTTTGGGCTGGCTGTAATCCTACGAAAACAGTCTTAGTGCATCTCTTTGAGTTTCCTCAAAGGAGCGGGAACAAGTAAATATTACATGTATAGCCTAGAACTGACAAGTTATTAACCGCGTTCAATATCCTCCAATGACTCTCAATAACCCTCAATGACCTTTAGTTTAGGCAAATAATATTAAGCATTACAGGTGATTACCCAAGTGTCCTAGGTTCATCCCATGTAATACGCAAGTAAAAATACTTTTCATATTTTCACGGCTAAGTGATTGCTCGAAGTAAACCCTCTTACCATTATCAAACCCTAGCCTGATCAGGTCTAACCGCTCAAAACCCATTGTGTAAATCATGTCGCCTTTCAACCATGTTTCCTTTCCTTCAAAGAATTTATCTCTGGGTAGGTATTTATCATCGATTAACATGTGATAGGCCATTTGCGGTTCTGGGGTGGCAGTACTTAGGCAAGCTACTTGTACTAATTTTGGTCCATAACGAGAAGATTTTATAACGATAACCGGACGTCTTTTTACCATTTCAGGTTCTTTCATTCCTTTGAAATCACACATGAGTATCTGGCCAACTTTTGGTGAGTATTTTAATCCCAAGTTATTCTCCTTTTTCTAAGTTACATTCTCTGTCCTGACCAAACCACTTCACCGATGATTTCGAAGTCGGCACCTTCTATCTCTTTCTTTCCAAGTTCCCATGCTTCATAAGCACTGTTGTCACTGACTACCTTGATTCCGTTTGGTAGAAATTGAAGTCTCTTCACCATCAATCGATTGTCATACCTGAATACGTAAATCCCATCAGTAGAAAAACCATCAACGCGGTTCACCATTACGACACTCTGATTTTTGAGGGTAGGGATCATGCTGTCACCGCGAACAGGCATTAAGAAAATGTTGTTTGGATTAAAGCCAAGCTCTTGTCTAATAAATCGCTCACTAAAAACCATCGCGCTAGATTCTTCTTCTTTTTCAACAAGCGCTCCATGTCCTGCACTTACTTCAATATCGAAGAACTTCAATTCCAAATAACCTTTTGGTGCAAGAGACCCCGTTTTTGCGATCTCTTTCGCTTTTAAGAAAATATCTTCAGGGATGTGATCACGGTGTTTCCAGTTTGAAATTGTCTTAGGTGATTTACCTAAAACTCTTGCTAAATCAACATTCTTAGATGTGTTCGTCAGTTCTTTTAATTCTTTAAGTTGTTCCTCAAAACTTCCCATTTAAATATCTCCGTGTACATTTGGGGTTGCTAATTGAAATTAGATCCTCAATAATTCCCTGTGAAATGATTAGGGATGTTTGAGGGATACTTAAGTTTCCTCGAATGACTTCAAGTGTACTACACGGAGGATGCATGAACACAAAATTTGCACTACTAGCTAGGTTTGAGAGCCCAACCGTAGAATTAAAACAAGTCAGCCAAGAGTTTTTTGGCATCACTCCTAGGACAGCGGAGCAACGAGCGAAAGCTTGTGACTTCCCTGTTCCTACATTCAAGCTCCGTAATTCGGAGCGTAGCCCGTCACTGATCAAGATTGAAGATCTAGCTGTTTATATCGATAAGTGCCACGAGGAAGCCAAGCAAGATTGGCATTCCGTTAACGGGTAGGTGGTTGCCATGAATGTATCTGACCCTATCCACCTACCTTGCCCCGATATGCTCGGCATGATTGACCCAAAACCGGAGCTACGCGAACGCTCTATCTACTTGTTAGATAAATTACGTGAGAAACACGGCTTGTCTAAGCGCTCAAAGCGCAAAGCAAAGCCGATGAACTACGTTTGCACAAATCATTCGTGTGCGGGGCTGTAATGAACGAACAAGCGGCAATAGATGCACTTACTAGCATGGAAGCTAAAAGTGAAGCAGGGGACATTCCTCGTTACTCTGCGTTCACGAAACGCTTCTTTCCCCGCTTACCTAAAATCGTGCGTAATGATGTGAAGCGCAAAATTGTGCAGCGTAAGCAGCGTCAAAACCCTACCAAAGAAAACCTAATACTCGCAGCAGAAGACGCGGTGAAGTTTGGACTGAAAAGAGCGCACTTCATTGAGGATAAATTTCCGTTTGTCGATAGTCGCGCCAAGAGCCGAGCTCAACCTTTAAGCCACGATATTTTAATGCGTGATGATGCTGTCAGCGAACTAGCAAAAGAGTTCGCTGATAAATGCGCGTTATTGCTTACTGAAGAAAGCCAACCTGAAGTATTCAAAAGCTTTTTGGATGCGATAGAGCACGTTTACCAATTGCAGTCAGCCGAACTAAAAACAATTCATGTTAATGCGCCACAAGTGAACCTAAAAAAGCGCGACAAGAAACCGGAAGAGCTAGAGCAAGACCTACAGGTCGCGGTACTCAAGATGCAATCTGAATCTTGGATTGAGGGACGCTTGTTACACCTCCGAGCGCAATACATTGAGTACTCACAAATCACGCTTGAGCGTGTGGGGCAAGGTAAGCACCAGTCCCCTGTGATTAGTGCATTGTCATTTTCTAACTGGAAACAGAAACAACGTGACGCTAAAGCATTTCTTGAAACCATGGCGGTGATGAATAACGAGACGGGTGATTCGTTCGACCTTGAAGATGTGATCAAGCGAACGACTGCAAACCCAGAAAACCGTCGTATTGAAATGATGGTGCGCTCTCGTGGTTTCGAAGAATTGGCTCAAGACTTGGGCTATACCGCACTATTTATTACTTGGACATTGCCGAGCAAATATCACCGAGTCTCTAAAAATTGGAAAGGGGCGAGCATTAAAGATGGTCACCAAGTTCTAATGCAGCAGTGGGCTTTAGGTCGCGCCTTGATAGCTAAGGAAGATATTCATTATTTTGGGTTTCGAGTGGCTGAGCCACATAAGGACGCGACCAGTCATGCTCACTACTTTCTGTTTTGCTCACCCGACGATAAAGACTTGATTATCGAAACCTTAAAGTCGTGCGCGATCTCTGAGGATAGGTTCGAGCTTGGCTCTGATATTTCGCCTCGCTTTGATGTGAAAGAAGCAGACCCGAAAAAGGGCGGGGCGACTGCCTACATTGCCAAATACGTATCGAAAAACATCAACGGAAAGCATATGCCAGAGAGCGAGGGTGAAGAATCTGCCTATCGTGCTCGTGCTTGGGCTTCTACTCATCGAATCCGCCAGTTTCAGCAATTTGGTGGTAAGCCTGTGTCCCTTTGGCGAAATCTACGCAGGGCAAAACCGGAACAGACCATGATAGACCCAAAGCTCGAAGAGCTACGCCAAGCGGCAGATTC
The DNA here is from genome assembly GCF_027587015.1 of Vibrio sp. Makdt. Classification (NCBI taxonomy): domain Bacteria; kingdom Pseudomonadati; phylum Pseudomonadota; class Gammaproteobacteria; order Vibrionales; family Vibrionaceae; genus Vibrio; species Vibrio sp. Makdt. The sequence continues at coordinate 17,396 of NZ_JAPPTH010000032.1, read as the reverse complement.
TTCGAAGTGGTCGCTGTTCTGTCAATTGGCTGATAGTGCAAAAGTTGCCTACCAATCGAAACAAAACCAATACGGTGAAACAACCAAAAAGGTGATCGGCTTTTCTTGGCTCGGTCGTCTTATCGAAACATCTAGCGAGTGCTATTCGCTCGTTAAGAAAAAAGACGTGAAGCGTCTTCAAGAGGCGCGGAGCGTCTCACCTTGGAGTACTGAAAATAACTGTAACTCTCCCTTAGTTGAACATCTTCAACGCGCGACCGGATGGAGCGTGGAGGGAGTCCAATGCTTGATATCACCGCTGATGCGGGGAGCCAAAGTTCAAATTGATAAATACACGAGTATCAGCTTTAGAAACAACCGTCTGATTGTGTATTAAACCATTGCCAACGATGTGAATCAGGGGCTAAAAACTAAACAACGTCGTGAGACAGAGGATTAAAAATGAAAATACTATCGCTTGAAGAGTGCCAAAGAGATTTAGCCGCTTTGGATGCGGCTGAAAAGCTAACGAATAACATGAAAGTGGAAATCGACCGCTTCAAAGAAATGGATACCAGCAAGCTCATGAAAAAAGCCATGGGAATGCTGATGGGTGGAAACCTATCACTTGAGGCGTTAGGGCTTCCCGTCAATTTATTTGAGCAATTAGAGCAGCTCGAAAAACTCAACGGGGTGGCGCGCAGTAAATACCGAGCTGTCGTTGTGGCTAACCAAGAAAAGCTTAGTGAAGTGGAGAGCGTTGAGGTGAAACATGGCTAAATATGAAAACCCTGTTCGTGGGTATATTTCCTGTCCTGTTTGCCAGTCTGCAGCCACTACTCACCAAGTGGGTGAGGGACAATTGATTGCGTCTGGTGAGCCACCAAAAAACAGTCGTAACATTGGGCTCATGTATTACCGTTGCCCTGAGTGCGGTAATAGTTCGAATAGTAAAAAGGTTACAGAGTTCATCAAAGCAAATTCTGTCGCAGAGTTAAGCGAACTTAAACCGAACTCAACCGAAAAAGGTTCGGTTATTGAGTCTGATTTGATAACTGAGCCTAACCCTACCGATGCAATTGAGTTAACCGAATCGGTGCAAGTGGATGAAGTCAGTAAAGAAGAGGTTTCTAACCGAGAGGTAACCGAAACGGTCGTCACTGAAAAAACAGAAAGTCCCCTAAGTAAATTCCCCTTTAAACGAGTATTCGCGGGGTTAGCGTCGGTTATCTTCATCATTTGGGCTGTGTCTCAATTGCTACCGAAAGCCCCAATCGAACAATCGCAAGGGGGTGAGCATGGAGCAAGCTAATGAAACCTTACCAGGTGAGCAAATTGAACTGGATGATTGGGGGGACTTTGGCTCCGTTATTAATCAGCTTGAAGAACAAGAGAAAACCGATAGCGATTTGATTGGTTTAACTGAGTCAGCTGAGACGGAAACCGAAGATAAAACTCAAGCTATGGCGGGCTTACTGAATATTTTGTTTGCCTTAACTGAGCAAGCGACCTCCATTATTTCAGGGGTTGAATTTGAGTTTGACGGTAAAGGTAAGCAAGCGGTGATGGATGCTGCTGAACCTGTCTTTGCAAAACATGGTAATGCGCTTATGGGCGTGTTTGGGGATTACATCGAAGAGGCAACTTTATTGCTTGCGGTTCTTGGTTTGATTTATGCCTCTAAAAAGCAATTGGTAATGTTGCAACAATCAAAGGAGGTGGACGGTGAAAAAGCTGAAGCCCCTAGCTCTACCGAACCCCGTTAACTCGAACCCGTCGCATGATGCAGAACACACGATTTATGTGGCGGGAACGGGTGGAGGTAAAACCTCAGCCGTTAAGCATTTGGGACTCGTTCCCAAAGCGGCTCAAGTGGTCTTCTTTGACCCCTACACCAACTACGCAGGAAGTAAGTTCCAAGGTCAAATGTGTCACGGCACTTCATCACGCTTAACCTTTGTCAAAACACTCATTATGGCGCGTCGTCGTGGTGGGTCGTTTAAGCTGGCTTATATCCCAAGGAACGGGGCAACTGGTGACGAATTAGAGTTCTTTGCATCGGTGGTGTGGTCGGTGGGTAACGGTCGAGCGAGTAAGCTCTATACCGTTATCGAAGAATTAGCCTCATGTGTTGAAACCGCAGGCAAGCTTCGAGGTCGTGCGGGTGAGCTTTTACGAGGTGGTCGTCAGTATGGTCTCGTTGTTCATACGGTGTTTCAACGAGGTCAAGAGGTACCTAAAACCGTGACTGAACAATCAAGTGTTTGGTGGGTGGGTGCGGTCAATTCAATGAGTGATGCACACTGGATTGCTGATAAGCGTGGGTTAGATGTAAACACCGTTGCAGGGCTAAAGTCTGCCAAGGTCAATAAAGAGCGCATTGGTAAACCGATAGCCGAATATTTATTGATTGGTGATGGTATCGGCAATATCGAGCACAAAGCGTTTAACTGCCAGTCTGGCTCTAAGCTCAATTTAAACTACCGTTAATCGACGTTTTTAACCTATAGGTTACCCGTTCAACCTATAGGTTAAGTTCCCTTCCTTTTTTCACCTTACTCCTATTTGATAAACGCTCAATTTGAACATTCACAATCCAACGTCGAGAGACAGGGGAGCTTATGAAAGCACAACATAAAAACATGTTGATTGCTGTAGCACTGACCTTACTGGTGATTGCCATCATCAATAACGTATCAACGCTAGAAGCAGTCAAAGAACTCATTAACGGCAAGCGTGGCTGGTTTTAAGGAGATATAAACATGTCAGTAAAACCAATCAAACTTAACTCAATGGTCGGTGCTGCTTGGGGACAAAAAGGTACTTTACCTATCCCTGTCGGACCTACTTATCAAGAGTTGGTATTAGAAACCAATGCAGAAGCTGCCGATATTGAGCGTTTGTCTATCACGCTTAATGCAGAAGAAATCTATGTCTTAACGGGCAGTGAGATTTTGATGCTTGAGCGCTACAAACAACGTGCTCATACAACGGGTCATTACGTGATCCCATTCAGTGATATCACGGCTCGCACCAAAAATGGTGTTCGCTACACGGGACTGGTAACGGAAGCGGGTGACAATATTCACTTGGATATTCAGTTTAAAGCGAAAGCCAGTGGTGACCCGCTATCAATTCAAGTTCATGCGTGGGTAACGAATGCGCAGCCTGCACGAATTATTGTGCCAATGGTCAAGCGTGAAACCATGCCTGCGAATGCCGCAGGGGTAAACGAATTTACAAGCCTTGTATCAAGCCCGTTGATTAGTCTACGTCGTGCGCACTTTATGCATACGGGTATCACTAAGCTTGAAGTTGAGCGCGACTTTGTTAAAGAGTACGAAGCCAACAAGTTTATCAATGAAGCTAACGCCAAGCGTAACGAGCGTACACCTCAAGCGGGTTACTTTCATTTCGACCCAATTGTGCGTGGTTTCTCTATTGATGAGCTATTTCCAACGCAGCACAGCTCTAACTTGAAGTTCTCTGTAACAACGAGTGACGTAGCTGGCTCAATTCCTATTTTGGTTGAATCGGTGAAAGTGGTTCGCCCTGAAATGCTCGCGGGTCGCAGCTAAGGAGCCGATATGAGCTTTTTTGATGACCTCTTAGAGTTTGGGGGCGGTGCGCTCGATAGCGTAGGTGAAAATGCCGATTGGCTGTTTGGTGATGATGATAATTCATCTAACCCGAGCACTACTCAACAACCAAATGCCCCCGTTGTTGATAACAACGGCAATGCAGTTACAACCCCTCAAGGCTCACTTGTAGCGAAAGATAATACCCTGCTTTATATCGGTGGCGGTATTGCTGCGCTGTTAGTGCTGGTTCTACTTGTCACCATGCTGAAAGGTAAATAGTTATGCCATTAATTTTCATGGGGTTAGGTGGTCTTGGGCTTGGGTCTGCGCTTGGGTTTGGTGTGAGTCAGGGTATCAATAAAGCTCTGACTGCTACCGCAGTGGTTGCCCTTCTATACCTTGCCTACAAATCGGGAGTATTTCGCTAATGCTAGGTTCTTTGACGTCTTTAACGGGTGGTGGTGGTCTGACAGGCGGGTCTTCGGGTCCTGCAAAGTCAGGTAACACGTCTAACACTACGAATAACAGTGGCTTTACTGTTGGCGGAATGAATTTTGGCAGTAACAACGGCATACCGTGGTGGGGAGTTGCGCTTGTTGCTCTGATTGCGCTGTATGTTCTCACTCGAAAGTAACTTAATTCCTGAGACTTGGAGTAATGCCAAGCCGAGGCTATGTAAAGCCCTTGGTGATTACCTCAAACAAGCAGAAATTGAAGTTAAGGAGGGGCGAGAGTCCCTTTATCGAGTGGAAGATACCTACATGTTACTCCGTGGTGAGCAGTCACAATCAGGCTCAAAAGAGTTGGTTGTGGTGGCTTTAGCGGGGGATATGGCAGCAGGGACGCTCAGTGCAATTAATCACGGCAAAGCGAATGGGTTTGACTCCATTCGCGCCCACTTTAGTAAACGCGGAGCCTATCGCTATATTCAGCGTAAATTACGATTGCCCGTTCGAGAGATTGAAACTCACAAGAATGAGCATGTATTACAGATAAGGTTTGATGATATGGGCGGAAGAAGCAGCTCAAGAAGTGACGCTAAAACCGTCACCACAACCACAAACAAAAGTAATAGCCAAGGTATCGGTGGTGATAACAATGGCTTTGCTCTGTCAGGGATAGAAAACTCTGACATTAATTTAAGCATGACTGACCATGGTGCAATGGCAGTTGCAGGTCGAACGGCAGAAGAGGCGTTTAAATTCGGAACTGACACATTAGATTTTTCAGCAGATACCGTTGATGCGTCTTTGGAGTTTGGTGAGAAAGCTTTAGATGGAGCATTCAGCTTTGGTGAGAGTGCATTAGATGCAAATGCAAGTCTTAGTGAGCACGCGATAGATTCCATTAAGTCTATGGCAGGCCAACAAACTGAAACGACCAAAGCGGCACTTGCTATAGCAGGGGCGGCAAAAGCACGAGAGCAAACGGGTGAGAACGAAAGCAATAACGAGTTACTGAAAAATGTGTCTCTTATCGTGGGGATTCTTGTTTCAGTATTAACTATGGCTTATATGTTCGCGGGGCGTAAGCAATGAAGCAACTGCATACCTTAAAGATGGGTGAAACCATTAAATTTAATGCTGGTCAGTCGGGTAAGTACCTCATCATGCGCGAGGCTAGCAATACCGTTATGTTGCGCGGTGATGCTCTGCGACCTGTAGAGGTTGAGCGCGGTGACACGGTTGATATTACTCGTTTTGATGAGCTTGAACTTTTTAATCACAAAGCGGATGCCGTGACGATTGAGTATCAAATTGCAGATATTCCAATCATTACCAAAGCGCAAAAAATTGATATCAGTAATTCGGTGGCGATCAGCGAGATTTTAACGCCAATTACGGTTGATAAAGTTCTATCCCCCATCAAGGTGGGCGAAGTCCAAGCCGAGGTCAAAACACGCATTCAAAATGATGTCCTCAAGGTGGAAAAGCTTGCTGACTTGTACACCTTGCAAAAGGTCGGCAATGGATTACTGGATTTAACAAGCGATGAGCAAGTTATTGATGGGAAAGCAGGGCGTAAAGGGCTCTTTATTCAGGCTTCCACCAGAAATGCTAGTCCCGTCTTGGTGCAAGGCTTTATTGACCTTGCGGCTGGCGGTCACGTGTTAATTCAAACAGATGCCATTGTGACGCTGAAAGGTGCGTTGGGTGACAGCGTAAAAGTAGGGGAGTTTATTTAATGTTTCAACTTTCAAATCCGCCCCAAGGTTCTTCGAATCCGGGCTCCGTTGGGGAAGTCGGGGCTAATGTTTTGTCCTGTATTCCTCTAGATGCTCAATATGGTGGGAGTGCATCTGGTTTCGTGACCATCTTAAATAACACTCATGATGACTCTGAGCGCGGTCACAATGCCGCTCTATATCATCGAGATGAGAGCGTTAATGGTGAATACGGTCGAAGATTGGAATTGAAGTCGGCTGTCGACTTGCTCACGAAAGCAGAGCCTTATGATTCTGTCTCCTTTCTGCTTGGGGTTACGCTCAAAGGGAAAGTAAACCTCGATGCGTCAACGGCTGCGAAAGTAAGTGCTATGAGTGCGCCCATTTCTTGCGTAATCGGAATTAAGACTCAAGCAGCCCCATCCTATAGAGGTACGTATTGCAGTGTGACAGCAGCGTACTCTTCGAGTGATTCATCATTGGTATTTGGTGGTTCGTCTGATGTTGTTCTCAATGTTCAAGCGGGCGATGTAGCCAGTATTGCAGAGTCAGAGCTTCAAATGTCTTTCGATGTGGAAGATATAACTAATGATGTGATGGTTTACTTGGAAGAGGCTCCTGCAACGTTAGAAAGCTTGTTTGGGTTTATTCATGTCAAAAAGGCGTGGATTGCTGAGCAAGTCTCTCCCCCAATACCGGATTAACAAGGCGTTGACGGTAATGAATATTAAGTATTTTTTAGGACTGATTTTTCTAATCCTGCTTGGGGGGTATCTAATGAAAAAAGACAAGATAATCAAAATAGTGGGCGGGTTTGCTTTATCAGCTAGAAGTGAGATGCGTATGGTGGGCGTACACGGTGATTTAAAACGTGTCGTTCGCCGAGCTATTGAGCTAACCCCTTTTGATTTTGGTATCACATCAGGTAAGCGCACCGCAGAGGAGCAAAACGCTCTGTTCAAACAAGGCGCAAGCCAGTTAGACGGGTACAGCAAAAAAAGCCGCCACCAATCAGGCTGCGCGGTTGATTTCGTGGTGTACGACGAAAACGGCAAAGTGACGTGGGGCTTTAGTTATTACGAACAAGTGAGTTGGGCATTCAAACAGGCAGCGGACGAGTTAGGTATTCCGATTGTATGGGGCGGTGATTGGGTCAGTTTTAAAGATGGTCCTCATATCGAACTTGATAGAGCCCATTACTCATAGTTACACCATCAAGTATTTAAGGAAGAGTAAATTACTATGAAAAGCTTATTAGAAAAAATTGGAATCGACCTCGACCAACCATCCACTAAAAAGGGTTTAGCGTTACTTGGCGCGGGAGCTGCTTTGGTAGCTGGTCATCCTGAACTTATCACCGCGAGCGTATCGGCAGACGGTGTTCAATTCGGTGGCATTATTGGCGTAAGTGCTCCAATAGTATTTGGCCTATGGGAAACCCTGCGCAATGAGTTCAAGTAAATGGCAGAGTATCAAACACTAATAGTCGCGGTTGCGAGTGCCTTGTCTAGCGGGGTGGGGGTGGGTATCACACTCAAAACGGATGTAAAGTGGTTGCGTCTGATGATGGAAAAGATGGATGAACGTCTGACGCGTTTAGAAAGTAAAAGCCCTAACGTGTAGTTTACATGACAAACTGTATGGTGCCTTCTATAGTATTTAAAGGGACATTAACGGAGCTAACTATATGAACTCAGAAGTGACAATTGTATTATCAGCTCTACTAGTTATATCTCTTACTCTTGGAGGCTATTTTACATTTAAATATCTACGCATGAGAGCAAACGACTTAAAAGAGCTAAATAAACATAACAATCAAGACACCGAGTAAAAAGCTAATTGAGTGAGTCCCACCCTTTCTCCCTTAATCTCAATCTTAATCGCTCAATACCTAGCTTGTTGATCTGGCGTGCTCGTTCAAAACATACTCCTAGTTCATCCCCTACATCTTTGAAATGGACCATAGAGTCGGATCTCGATGAGACCGAGAAACGAGTTGAAACTGCTATACGCTCTCGCTCAGGCAAGTTTTCAATAAGTATTCTTATGTCACTCTCTAGCTCGGCTTTGCACAGAAAATCAAGTGGGCAAACGATAGACTCAGAGTGCATTTCTGTAATGAAATGGGTTTGTGGTTCTGCGTTAGCTGTATTATCGAATCCTATTCCAACGATGTACATGGCTTCATAAATGTCTGAGATGGAGACCTCCAGCTCATCGGCAATGTTCTGAACTGTGCATCGACTAATGGAGTTCTTCTCATATTTGTTGCGCATGATGCGAGAGATTTTGTAAGCAAGTCTTAACTTGTAAACAGGTATGCGAACAGTTCGGCTCACATTATACAACGCCGTTTCGATAGATTCTTTTATCCACCATATAGCGTAAGTTGAAAAGCGATTACCAGAAGTGTGATCGAACCTGTCGATGGCTTTCATCAGGCCGATGTTACCCTCACTAATTAAGTCCAAAAGGTTAAGTGAGACACAAATTCTTTGCGAATAAGATCGAGCCGTTTTTACTACAAGTTTGAGGTTGCAAGTTATAAGCCTATCTCTAGCCGAGCTGCATCCCATTTTATATTTTTCAAAAAGGAAAACTTCTTCTTCTGCAGTCAATAAGTCGTGTTCGACTATGTCAGAGATATATCGAGTCATTGACTGTTCTTCTCCATTAAGTTTGGTTTTATATTTATTTTGCATTGAGAGCTAACGCCATCGATGATGTATTTAATTTCAAATCTAGCGCATAGGCATCTGGTTGACTATCTGGTTGTGTGATTTTGTTCAAAAAACAATAGAAAAATAGCTAGTCTGTTAGTTTTTTGAGTGTTTAAGGTGTTGAAGTTATTATGATTATCAAGAGGCGATAGTGGGTGGCCGTACTTCAGTACTTCGTCAACAAAAAGATTACAAGAAGGAAGTTTGAGTTAGTGAAAGGCTCATTACTGAGCCTTTTTATGTAATTTATGCGGAAATAGCTGCGTGTATACCTGCCACAAAATATTCAGGTTTCTGTGACCAGTTACTTGGGCAACTTCTTCAATGGAGTAACCCTTTTCAAATAATCGACTAGCCCCCTCTCTTCGCAAGTCGTGATACCTCAAGTCCTCAATACCTAATTCGTTTCTGATTCTCTGGAAACCTGCACTAACGCTCCTCGAGTTGTATGGGAAAATAAGCTCCCCTTTGTTTGGTTGTTTTTGTGCGATCTCAAATGACTCGCCAAGCAAAGGAACAATCATGTGATTACCTTCTTTCTTCCTTGGGTCTTTTCTATCTCTAACGAGTATCGTTTTATGTTCTTGATTAAGGTCTTCCCAGCGTAGCTTGCAGACTTCACCTATTCGCATACAAGTAAGAATGCTGAACTCAAGAATGTCAGTGAATGGGATTCGAGTTGTACCGTTTGGCCGGAAAGACTCACGTTGTTCTAACCCAAGCTTTAAGAGTTTCAGTTCTTCAGAAGTAGGGCGGCGTGTTCGTTTCTGGCTCTTACCGACTAACCCCATATCAATGAGTACGGGTACGGCTTCATCAAATATCTGGTGATTGGTGTCGATGTTGAAGACAGGCTTAGACTTTTTCATTACAGAACGTAGGTAAGCAATATCATGATAAATCGTTGCGGGTTTGGCTCCTGCACCTCTTCTGTTTTTGCAGTGCTCGATTAAGTCGCTTGTGCGGAGTTGATTGCTCTCAACATTGGCGATGTCACAATCCCTGAGCATCTTAATGACGTAGCGTTTGGTTCGCCCCGTATTGTCCCAAAGGTCACGCTCCGTCATAAATAAATCGAGGAGTACCGAAAGGGGGACTGTTTTTGGCTGATTGAGTACCCCTTGAGCTTCTAGTTCAGCTACCCTTTTTTTACCGAAAGCTTTAGCGAGAGCTTTCTTTTTTAGAGTTTTGCTTTCCCTGTGTATAATGCGCGAATTCTTTTTAACGATGATTGTTACCTTGAACCTTGGTTCACCGCTTTTTAGCTTTCTGGTCTCGATGGTATAACTTGCCATTGTCCAACTCCTAAAGGGGTACTTGAGGGGTACTACAGGAAGTAATTCCGATTAATTCTAGGTAATTCACTGTATGTTTGTACAGTGTTAATTGAGACTGAATCATGACAAACACTAATAAAACCAGCAAATACGCTAGTAACCGACTTTCTGTTGCACCCATGCTCGATTGGACTGACCGCCACTGTCGTTACTTTCACCGTTTGCTATCTCAGCAGACTCTTCTGTACACGGAAATGGTAACAACAGGCGCGATCTTACACGGTAAGGGCGATTTCCTAGAATATAACGAGCAAGAGCATCCACTAGCTCTTCAACTTGGTGGTTCAAATCCAGTTGATCTTGCGGCTTGTGCCAAGCTTGCAGCTGAGCGTGGTTATGATGAAGTAAACCTCAACGTAGGTTGCCCTTCAGACCGAGTTCAAAACGGTCGCTTTGGAGCATGCTTAATGGCTGAACCAGAGCTAGTAGCAGACTGTGTATCAGCAATGAAAGAAGTGACTGATATTCCAATCACGGTGAAAACTCGCATTGGTATCGATGATCAAGACTCTTATGAGTTTCTGACGAAGTTTATCTCAGCGGTTTCTGAAAAGGGTGGTTGTGAGCAATTCACTATTCACGCGCGTAAAGCGTGGTTGAGTGGTCTTAGCCCGAAAGAGAACCGTGAGATTCCACCTCTGGATTATGATCGTGCCTACCAGATCAAGAAAGACTTCTCAGATCTAGTGATCGCAGTAAACGGTGGTATCACCACTTTAGAGCAGACAAAAGAGCATCTTCAGCACCTTGATGGCGTGATGATCGGTCGTGAGGCTTATCATAGCCCATTTATTCTGGCGGAAGTGGACCAACAGATCTTCGGCTTAGATACGCCAATCAAGAAACGCTCACAAGTTGTCGAAGAGATGTACCCGTACATTGAGCGTGAGCTTTCAAAGGGTGCAAGCCTAGGACACATTTCTCGTCATATGCTTGGCCTGTTCCAAAGCATGCCGGGTGCAAGACAATGGCGTCGCTACATCAGCGAAAATGCGCATAAGAAAGGCGCGGGTATCGAAGTCATGCAGACGGCATTGGCTAAGATTCCTAAAGAGCTGAACGTATAGGTTAAATTCGCCACCAAAGGCAAAATTTACCACTCTGATTTGTTTAAAAAGCCACGCATGAGAATGTGTGGCTTTTTATTTGCTTGATAAATAAGAGTTTTATTGGTTTTTGTGACTTGGTACAGAAGCTGCAATGTTAGAAATTATGAAAGATAGGTCATTAACTCATTAGGGAGACCATTATGTTTGAATTAATCTTTGTTCTTATTTTCGTTGCTACGCTACTTGTGACCGGTATTACGTTTATGACGGTATTAGCGGCAACAGGAGTCGCATTAGCTGTAATGTTGCTGCTTGGTATGATGAGTGTGGTGTTTAAATTACTGCCTTGGTTGATTGTGATTGCAATCGGTGTGTGGTTTTTCAAAAACTTTGTACATAGCTCGAACCAGAGACGCTACTAAAGTCATGACACCGTCAAATATCGGCTTGCCGTCGGTTTATCGTTTTAGTCTTTCAGATGTGTGGTAGAATTTTCCCCAATAATCTATGAATGTGCATACACTTAGCACAACGATATGGAATTGGAGCTATCTCAAATGAATAAAATGCCATTAATTGCTTTAGTGGGAATGCTATCTTTAAGTTCAGCGGTATCTGCTGAGGAAGAGTTTTCTTACACGGCTAAAGTCGGTGCCGATATGTGGTGGGGAAGTACCAAGCTAAACGAAGTGAGACAAGACGAAGACTCTAACTCTCCTTCTGTGTATTTCGCATTTGAGCATAATGCCCCAATGTTGCCAAATGCTAGCTTCCGTTATACGTCTATTGATACGGATGCACTGGCTTTTGATAAGTACGACTACACATTCTACTACACGTTGCTAGAGCACAAGTTGATGAACTTCGATGCGGGTCTGACGTTTACTCAGTACTCAAACTCGAATTACATTGAACCTCAAAAAGGAACTCAAGCTAGCTTCGATGAATTTACGTGGAGCTTCTACGGTAACGCAGAGATCAACGTTCCTGACACCAATTTCGATATCATTGGTACCATGGAGTTCGGTGATAGCAGTGGTATTAAGAGCACAGATTTGATGGCGGGTGTTCAGTACCGAATCCCAGTATCAGAGTCTGAAATTGCCTTGCGTGGTGGCTACCGTGTTATCGACTTAGATTCTGATGAGTTCTTTGATTCTGAGCTAGGTAAAAACTTTGTCATGGTAGATGGCTGGTTTGCTGGCGCAGAAGTGCGATTCTAAGTACACCCTAAAGAACATCTAAAACTAATTTTAAGAACGCCGCTTTATTAAGTGGCGTTTTTTATATCTGTTGATTATACCCAAGCATCTTGAGGTTACTTGGGTATATATCTTTCTGTAATTAGTTAGCACATTCATCACTTTCGACCATCCTTATACAGAGAGCTGATTAACGTCTATTCTTATAAGGTCTATGTTGTTGGGTCAGAACAAGGGATGGAATATGACACTCAATGAATTACGCAATTTATATCGAGAAAATTTGTTAGTTGAAGCCATCATAGAACCCTCAATACAAGAAGGGTCTTGGGTTGTGGAGTTTCGCCATATGGGAGGCGGCTTTGTTCTGCTTACTGATGTCCATGGTGAGGAGTGCCATTACGCGGATTTAGACCTAGCATCTAAGTCGGCAATGGCGGTCGGTTTTCAACAAGTTCGTATTGAAAACCAGTAGCCCATTTACCTATTCAATCGCTTTTTACTTCCAAAAAGTTATAAAACATACTTTTCTATTCTTTCTTGTTATTAAAAGGAGTGGTTAATCTATCGTCACGCAATGATTAAGGATGTCGTGACCATGTCTTTAAATAAGAAAGAGTCTTCACAAAATAATAATGCACAGTCTGGGGCGAACGAGCTACCTGGATTAGCTGCACCGCTTAATGACCAACAACTGGGTCATCTTCAACAAACTGTTTCCGAATTATCTTCTCAGCAACTGGCATGGGTCAGTGGTTACCTATGGGGGGTGAGCCAGGCTCAACCTGTGGGCGCAGCCGCACCGATTACTCAAGCAGCTGCGGCGGTTGCTGCAAAACCTGCTGGCAAGCTCAGCATTATCTTTGCTTCTCAAACCGGTAATGCCAAAGGTGTCGCTGAATCACTAGAGGCAGAAGCAAAAGCCCTAGGTATCGCCGTCGAGCTTTTCGATGCCAGTGATTACAAAGGCAAGAACCTGGCTAAAGAGACGCACGTCATTTTCGTGGCTTCAACTAATGGCGAGGGTGAAGCGCCAGATAACGCGATTGAGCTGCACGAATTCCTACAATCAAAGAAAGCGCCAAAGCTATCAAACTTACAATATGGTGTGATTGGTCTGGGTGACTCAAGCTACGAGTTTTTCTGCCAAACTGCGAAAGACTTCGATAACTTCCTAGCTAAGCTTGGTGCTAAATCATTTGTTGACCGTCTTGACTGCGACGTAGATTACGAAGCGGCAGCAACCGAGTGGCGCGCTAAAGCTCTATCACAAGTACAAGAAACACTGTCGACGGGCGCTGAGGCCGAGGTAGTTCAATTACCAGTAGGTCAAGCTGCTGCCGGTCATTCACAGTACACCAAGCAAAACCCATACACTGCAACATTGCTAACAAGTCAAAAGATCACAGGGCGTGATTCGGGTAAAGACGTTCGTCATATCGAGATTGATCTGGATGAGTCCGGTATTACTTATCAACCGGGTGACGCACTGGGTGTGTGGTATGAAAACAGTTCAGAATTAGCGAATCAGATTCTTGCTAAAGTTGGGCTCTCTGGTATCGAGAGTGTCGATGTGGATGGTGAAAACCTCTCAATTCATAGTGCTCTAGTGAGTAAGTTCGAGATCACGGCTTCAAACCCTCAACTTGTGACTAAGTTTGCTGAGCTATCTGGTAGCAAGAAACTGTTAAAGCTGGTGGAAGATAAAGACAAGCTTCGTGAATACGCGAGCAACACGCAAATTGTTGATGTATTAGCTGAGAAGAAAACCAAACTATCGGCTGATGAACTTCTAGGTCTGTTGCGTAAGCTTACACCTCGTCTTTACTCAATCGCATCGAGCCAAGCTGAAGTGGATGAAGAAGTTCATCTAACGGTTGGTTTGGTTGAATACCAAAAAGGTGAAGAGTCTCGCTTAGGTGGAGCATCAAGTTTCCTCGCTCAGCGTTTAGAAGAAGGTGGTGAAGTGAAGGTGTTCGTAGAGAACAATAATAACTTCAAGCTACCACAAGACGACAATACTCCAATCATTATGGTCGGTCCGGGTACAGGTATCGCACCATTCCGCAGCTTTGTTCAAGAGCGCGAAAACACAGATGCTCAAGGTAAGAGCTGGTTGTTCTTTGGTGACCGTACCTTTACTCAAGACTTCCTATACCAAGTTGAATGGCAGAAGTACCTCAAATCTGGAGCCCTAACCAAGCTAGATGTTGCCTTTAGCCGCGACCAAAAAGAGAAAGTGTATGTTCAAGACCGTTTAATCGAGCAAGCAGAACAAGTATGGCAATGGCTACAAGAGGGCGCGTACTTCTATGTGTGTGGCGATGCGACTCGAATGGCGAAAGACGTACATGAAGCGCTAGTTACGATTGCTGAAAAGCTGGGCAATCAAAGCCGCGAGCAAGCTGAACAATACATTAATGATTTACGTAAAGCGAAACGTTACCAAAGGGATGTGTACTAATGAGCAAGCAAGTAATAGAGCAAGAAGTGCTAGGCCAAGTACTTGGTCCATTGGCTGACAATGAGCGTCTAAAGCGTGAGAGTAATAACCTGCGCGGTACGATCGAGCAAGACTTACAAGATCGTATCACTGGCGGCTTTACAGCAGATAACTTTCAACTGATTCGTTTCCATGGCATGTACCAACAAGATGACCGTGATATTCGTAACGAACGTGCTAAGCAAAAGCTAGAGCCTCTACATAATGTTATGCTTCGTGCGCGTATGCCTGGTGGCATCATTACTCCTAAGCAGTGGCTAGCAATAGATAAGTTTGCTGATGAAAGTACGTCTTATGGTTCAATCCGTTTAACGACCCGTCAAACGTTTCAGTTTCACGGCGTGTTAAAGCCAAATATCAAGCTGATGCACCAAACGTTAAATAGCATTGGTATTGATTCAATTGCTACTGCGGGTGATGTAAACCGAAATGTTCTGTGTACGACAAACCCTGTTGAATCTGAACTTCACCAAGAAGCCTATGAGTGGGCGAAGAAGATCAGTGAACACCTACTTCCTAAAACTCGTGCTTACGCTGAGATCTGGCTTGATGGTGAGAAATTAGAAACAACCGATGATGAGCCTATCCTAGGTAATAATTATCTACCGCGTAAATTCAAAACAACAGTTGTGATCCCACCACAAAATGATGTTGATGTTCATGCTAACGATCTTAACTTTGTCGCAATTGCTAAAGACGGAAAGCTGGTGGGTTTTAACGTGTTAGTTGGTGGCGGCTTAGCAATGACGCACGGCGATACCTCTACTTATGCTCGTAAAGCTGACGACTTTGGTTTCGTACCACTAGAAAATACGTTAGATGTTGCGGCAGCGGTTGTTACCACACAGCGTGATTGGGGTAACCGTTCAAACCGTAAGAATGCAAAAACTAAGTACACACTAGACCGTGTAGGTATTGATGTGTTCAAAGCGGAAGTTGAAAAGCGTGCGGGTGTTAAGTTCTCGGAAAGTCGCCCTTATGAATTCACGGAGCGTGGTGACCGTATCGGTTGGGTTGAAGGCATTGATGGTAAGCACCATTTGGCGCTGTTTATTGAAAATGGTCGCTTGCTTGATTTTCCTGGTAAAGCATTGAAAACCGGTGTCGCAGAAATTGCTAAGATCCACAAAGGCGATTTCCGTATGACTGCAAACCAAAACTTAATTGTTGCAGGTGTACCTAAGAGCCAAAAAGCAAAAATTGAGAAGCTTGCTCGTCAATATGGTTTGATGGATGACGCGGTAAGTGAACAACGCAAAAATTCGATGGCGTGTGTGGCATTTCCAACATGTCCTCTAGCAATGGCAGAAGCCGAACGCTTTCTTCCAGAGTTTGTTACCGATGTTGAAGGTATTCTCAAGAAACACGGTTTACCAGAAGACGATAACATTATCCTTCGTGTAACCGGTTGTCCAAATGGCTGTGGCCGTGCAATGTTGGCTGAGCTTGGTTTAGTAGGCAAAGCGCCAGGTCGTTACAATATGCACTTAGGTGGCAACAAAGCCGGTACTCGTATTCCTAAGATGTATAAAGAGAACATCACATCAGCTCAAATCTTAGAAGAGATTGACACGCTGGTGGGCCGTTGGGCTGCAGAGCGAGAAGAGAACGAAGGGTTCGGTGATTTCACAATCCGAGCTGGCATCATCCAAGAGGTGATCATTTCAAAGAGGGATCTGCATGCATAATTCTGTCGCTTCAAAATTGAAGTTAGCAGAACTACTCGCACTAACCAAGACGGAGCAGGTACTTCGTCTTGGACAGATTAACGCAGAGTTAGAACAGCTAACTGCTTTAGAAAGAGTGAAATGGGCACTAGAAAACTTAGAAGGGACACATGTGGTGTCCTCAAGTTTTGGAATCCAAGCAGCACTCATGCTGCACTTAGTCACTCAGGCAAAGCCGGATATTCCAGTTATCCTTACCGATACCGGGTATCTATTTCCAGATACCTATCGCTTTATAGATGAGTTAAGCCAGAAGCTCACCTTAAACCTACAAGTATTTCGTGCTCAGCAAAGCCCTAATTGGCAAGAAGCACAATATGGGAAACTTTGGGAGCAAGGACTAGAAGGTATTGAGAAGTACAACAAGCTAAATAAAGTTGAACCAATGAGAAGGGCGTTAGATGAACTTGAGGCTGGTACTTGGTTCTCAGGGTTGAGAAGAGAGCAATCCCAATCTCGTGCAAACTTGGCAATCTTATCTATCCAGAATGGTGTGTTTAAGTTCTTACCTATAATAGATTGGACCAATAAAGATGTTCACTACTACCTAGAAGAGCACGGTCTGAGTTATCATCCGCTTCGAGAGCAGGGTTACCTTTCAGTTGGCGATACACACACAACTAAGAAGTGGGAGCCTGGTATGACAGAAGAAGAAACCCGCTTTAACGGGTTAAAACGAGAATGTGGGCTTCATGAGGACGATGGCGAACAATATGGCTCTGGTATTTAGGCTCATTGTTGATTAAAAAGCTGCTTTAGGGCAGCTTTTTTGCTTTTCTGGGGGCAAAACAACAACGCCTGTGGATAACTCTGTGATTATTTTGTAGGTACTTTGTAAGTAAACTTGCATAAATAAGCCCTTGGTGGTTTATCCATCACATAAGCCTCGTTTTTGCATTTTTCTTAAATAAACACTTGCCAATGTGAGCGACATCTCTATAATGCCGCCTCACTGGCACGGCAGACGCCATAAGGCTTCAGCGAAGAATGTTAGTTTGGCAACTAGCTTCAAGCGATTATTCGCTTCTACTTTTAGAAAGTAGAAATTAATTTTCAAAAGTGTTTGACACTGAAAATTAAGTCGCTAGAATAGCCGCCTCTTCCGAAGTGATGTCAATCACAACGAAGAGAAGT
>NZ_JAPPTH010000031.1:0-51104 GCF_027587015.1 Vibrio sp. Makdt | reverse complement strand
ACTTTATTGTTACTTCTTGCTTTAAGTTGGCCTATTGAGTGAAATTGAGTTTTGATCTTTATTGTCAAATCTTTGCTATAGCGTCACGTAGCAATCAGCTCTGCGTAACAGAAAAGTTTCAATCTTTGTTGTTCACCGACAGTAGTAGTTTCACTCATGCTAAATCTGATAAAAGAGTAAACCAAGATTCGATTCTTACCCCCACCAGATGTGATGATGGTTTTCTTTTTGCAGTGGCTGATGGTGTTGGTTCTTATAAAGGCTCTGATTTAGCTTCAATGGCTGCTGTCGAGTATTTAGAAAAATCTCATCTGTCCAAGGCTCGTTTACTTTCACCGGATTTATTTGAAGGTGTCTTAAGTAAAGTTAAAGAGCTGTCTAACTATGACCCTGAATATGAAGTGGCTTCAACCACACTCACCTATGCATACGTTAATTCAAATGAAATCATAATTGGTCATATTGGCGATTGTCGAGCTTACGTAAAGCAAGGAAACAAGTTGGTCCAACTAACTAAAGATCATACTCAGCATCAAATGCTGATTGATCAAAAGGTATATACAAAGGCCCAATTGAAAAACGCGTCAGGGAAAAACCTAATCACAACAGCTATATCTCAAGTTGTACCAATGAAGCCCGAGTTTTTCAGCTTTAAAGTTTCTGATTATGTTGATGACCTACAGGATTTAACTATTTATCTGATGAGTGATGGCGCACATGCGTATTGGGAGCAAAACCCTAGATTTTCCCCGAACACCATGAAAAATGTCACTAAATTATCTAACAGCTTACTACGACGTATTGAACGAAAAGGCGCAAAAGACGATTATTCGCTCGTTTCATGTACATTTGCTATTAGTTAAATAATCAAAGGAGCGTAAAGCTCCTTTTTTATTACGAACGTACCGCTCTGGATACACCAATACCTCAATCGATATACGCTGAACTGAGTTGCGGCAAATTAAACAAAAAATCGGCTTGTCCATTGTTGTTATCTGAAACCGGATAGACTTCAACATACAGGGGGTCACCATTACCTAAGTCGATAACGATTTCCTTCGTTTTTCCCGGAGCGACTTCAATCCAACCATTTTTAGTTTGAATTCGAATAGGGAAGTCCGAGGAGGCATTGTTAGTGATTTCGCCCTGCTGGTCACCCGTGGCCAACATACTGTTTTCGAGCGTGAGTGCTCGTTCAGTCAAGATGATCGCCATTGGTGTGCCATCTGATAAGTACAAGGGTGTGTTCGACTGCGAAGCCAAATAATCTATGGTGTTCATGACTATTAGGTTCTCAGGTTTGTAACTGAAACTCGTGATTTTAGAGTTTGAATTATTAAATTCGTCGGAAGCACTGACGGACAACGAGTAGATTTCATTTTCATCAAGCGTAGGGAACAGCTTAGGCAACTCAAGTTGATAGGTTTGGCTGTTAGCTGACTCGTCAAGAAGGGAGTAACCCAGTTGATAATCAATGTCATAACGTGACCCTTGTAAAGAGACTCTAATGTCATTGATGTTTGAGACGTCAGAAACGTTGAACGTCACCTTTCTCAAGTCGGTCACTTGTTCTGGTAAGGCACCTCCATCATAACCCATGATGATTGATGGAGCGGTCTTGTCACTCACGTAAGTAACGGCATGTTTACGCGCATCTGGACCGTGCCGCTCTCGGGCATACACATACACCTCATGAGTACCTTCTGGTAACTCCGTTAAATCGTATTGACCTTCAAACGTTGTGCTATTGACCGTTGAGTTAAATCGCCCGACATTGAGTTTGTTGCCATTGGCATCTTGCAGTTCATATCTGTCCATGTAGATTCGGTTTTGATAACACGTATGGCATGGTAACTCGACTTGCACAGACAATATCTTCGTGTCTTCGTTAAAGGCAGTCTTCTCTATCGATGGGTAATATTTATCATTGTACGACCCAACAGGGTATGTAGGGTTACTTGATAAAGTCTGGTCTGTACTGCGAACGGTGAAGCTACTGTGGTAATAAGCCGAACCACCAGCTGTCATTTTCCATGGTGAACTCAATGTAATTTCACAAACATCTTGGCCCGTTGGCACCGTACACGAATGGCCAGCATGATATGCAGTCTGAGGGTAAGTTCGGGCATTCACAAACAATCGAATTCGCTCTATTTGTACCGGCAATTCATGATTGTAGACACGGCGACTCCAAGAACCCCAGTCTTGTGTATCTGAATAATAATATTGGCCATATCTAGGGGCAGGGGTTTTGGGTGCGCTGTCAGAGAGTGTCACTCTATATAGGCTTGGCCCGACAACATTTCGGTAATGCGCTTGGTTTCGCCATGAGATACCAATAGCCCCAGCTGGTGAGGTATCGACAAAATATATAAACCCGTCACCTCGGTCGGTGTATACGGCGTTTGCTCCAGAGGCCCAGATCCCCCCCGCATTGTTGAAGTTCCCAGAATTATCGCGAAAGTTCCAATCTGCAACACGGTATAAGACCGTTACGGGGTTAGTATCTACCTCCATGTCGCGTACATAGGGCTCGAATGCGGCTAATCCACCGATCACATTGCTACTTCCAGGAACCAATACACCAACAGCTTCTAGTGTGTCCGTCCGTAAAGAGTCCCAATACACATCTTGATAGGCGGTATAGGCGACATTACCGGCCTTGTCCGAAATCTTTGTTCGGGTTTGGAATCGATCAATCGCATTACCAAGTGGGAACAGACTAGAGTTCACTGAAAGGTTTATTTCAGCGGATAACTTTGACTCAGTGTAGGCAAGGCTTTTCGATTTATATGGGATACGATTGTCTTCGGCGTCAAAGGTGAAGGTTTCCATCTCTATACTATCAATACCCGAAACATCATTGACGTTTTTGACTTCAACAATGGTTGAGGTGTAGGACCCCATTTGAGCGGATAGATACCAACTACCGGCAGGGAGCATAGAGTTTACGTGACCCCCATACATGTATTTTACTGACATATTATCGGAGGCTGGTGGCGTGACATCCCTAATGATGTTCGTCGATTCAGAATTAACTACCACTCCATCCAGCGACAATGTTTCAGCCTGAACGGTATAGCTACCTTCCGACGGAATAGACACGCTAAGTAATGAGCCGAAATATTCACTGCTAAATGGAGAGTAAGCATCATTAACGGTGATCACGTTGCCCGTGGTGGTGGTAACAGCTACGCCATTCTGAAGAATACTCACTCGGATGCGGCGATCTAACCCTGCGCTTACATGAACCCCTAATTGGCCGACGTTATTAATCAACGTGGATTCGGCAGTATTCGTTTTTACAAGCTTCGATATACCGAGTGTATCTGTGAACTCAAACCCCTCAATTGCTGAATGTGCGAACCCAGATGTGGTGAGACATAATGATAGAAAACATAATCGCAATTTCATAATTGACCTATTTAAATCAAAGTGAATTAGATTGATGCTATCAAGAGCGGCTTAAGAGAAATTCAAATAAAGGAAGAAATCGGGGTGTTTGATTGACGTTGGTGCTTTGGAAAAAGAAAAGGGCTCATAGTGAGCCCATTCTCGCTCTTGAAACCCCTTCCAAGAGACTTGTGCTCGCAAGACCTCTCCTGCGAGACTTCAATCCGAAGATTGACCTTCTGGAACCCCTTCCAGTCGGATTTGTATGGAGGAACTAAGAATAAACTAATGTCATTCATTTCGTTCAAAAACAGTATACACCAGAAAGATTGGTTGTTTAGCAAAAGAAACTTAATTAATAATTAAAAATCGCCTCTCTATTTGAGAAAAGACGAAGACCTCCTAAATACAATGCTCTGAGTATTATCAAAAAGGACGATACAATGAATAAATCCCGTTACCCCCTCTATGGTCTAATTGCGAGTGTCTTCATCATTGCAGGTTGTTCGAGCGAGCCGGAAAATGCTGCGTATTGTCCACCAATGAAAACTAATTATGACGCCGTGCATGGACATGAAAATGAGAGTGAATATTTCAAGGCAGCAACACCACTGTCATTGAATGAATTCAATCGCAAGTCATACGAAGCGCTTATCATCGATGGTGAGGTTCATTTGACCGACCCTAAGCGTATATCCAGTCGATACGTATTGATGAGCCTCAATCATGGGAAGGAGTCCTTGTATGTCATCAGGCACGCCGCGATGGACTACTCAAGGTTAAGTGGGTATGACTATGCCTTCTTAGCCGAGCATAAAGACAACGCAACCGTAGTAACGAGTGGAGAAAAGGTGACAGTCATTGCGTCATCTGGACAACCTAACTCATTTCACTACATCGAAGCTCCCATTTACAAAGAAGGGTATGAAGGAAGGCGCGAATGGAAAACTCAAACGTTTCCACATGGGGTGACAAATCAATTTGATGAACTGTATATCGACACGGCCATTTCCATTGATAACAAACCCTACGTTCTCGGTTTTGCTAAAACAAAGACAAGTTCAGGTGAACGAATAGGCGTTGTGCTATTTGATTTGACAACTAAAGGGTCATACAAGTACACAAGGTTGCTTGAATATAAGGGGAAGAAAGAACTACCTGGGAACGCGATGTACGTGTATCAACATGATAACGTGGTGATGATCAGCGTGTTTGATAAAACGTTTAAGATCACCCATTCAGACTCGTGAAGGTAAGTGACTGATTGTTATTACTACTTCCGCAGAAGATCCTGAATCGGAGCTTTTGTGCGTTTAGACAGTCGATATTATGCTTTATCCCTTATCTCCTTTCTGTTTTGTGAAATGTACATTCCACACATATTGGAAATTGAGTTCAGAACAGTATTGGAATCTATTCCCGGAAAATTTTTGCAGTAAATCTCTAGGGCCATTAATCCAATATGCATGCTTTGTGGCAGGTTGACTGGTACGGCTCTGATCGGTTTGTCTTTCTGACCTACTTGAAAAAAGACTTTTGAACCTTGGTGCTCTACGCCAAAGAATTTCGATGATTTCTCACCTCCCACACCATGATTACCGAAATAAATCTTTTCGTAAAAGCCGAAACATACCCCGATTAACAATGGCAGTTCGATGTCTGTGAGTTGAATCGCGACCTTATCTTTCCAATTGAAAGAGCGGTCACCTGAATTATTACTAATGGCGGCTTCTAAACGAATGGTATAGAAAATATTTTGTTCGCCATTTTCATCAACAATACCCTGTTGGCTAGACTTCAATTTTTCGTCAGGCTTCACTTCCAAAGCAGCTTTACCGCCATGAACCTTATAACTATGAGCTCGTATTTGGCGCATTGAATTAGGATCAGGTTCTTGGTTATTTGCTTTAAATGGGTTCGGCTTTAGTCCTGCATTTTGCGGGTTATTCGCTGGTGGTGTAGCTGGTGAAAACGCTTGGTTGTTTTGAGGTTGCTCGGGGTGCGCCGATCTTTGTTGATTTACAGGGACCGAATGTAGATTCGCACTTGATGGCGCATTGTTGTTTTGCGGTTTCTGAATTGGTCGATTGCTAGGCGAAAATGTTGGAGTGTTCATAAAGTAGTCCCCGTATGATATTTAACAGGGTTATACAACTTACAGCTGACTATTTAGCTATTGGTGAACTTTGTTCTATGTATTTTTCGATATCCGATACCAATTGTTTTGTATGGACGCATAAGCGGTAGTAAACGGTGGGAGACTCATCAGCATAAGGGCTTAAAAACATATCTGCTGTGTATCCGGTATGATGATAGTTAGCAGCTCGTATGCCTTCAGTCAGAATGCGAAGCGGGATGACAGGGTAAGGATCGATCAGCGTTTGATTAGCTTCTAAAGATGACTGTAAAGCTAACTCAGATTGAAACAGTGCTTTGTTTAATGCGTCTTTTAAGTTGACCAGAGCCAGATGGGTTGAGGCTGAGTCAATCAACGTTAAAGGGTCTGTGTTTTTCATACCATCGTGTCTTGGTGGATCCAATTTCATATATTAGCATTTCTATATGTGTTGTAGTTATCATTCCCATAAATTTTAAACGCACAGCAAATAGATCAATTAGTCATCGATATTTGGCTGCCTATTTGGATTTTATGACTAAATAAAGTGTGAAGATTACGTATATCCAGTTTATCAATGTCTCGGTAACGGAAGCGTATGAACATTACACAGTACACATATATCAAAATATTCGGCACGCTCGTTGGATTAGTGTTGGCCGTATTGCTACTTAGTGGTCGGTATCAGATTTCATTGGTCCCAACAGCATTGGGTTGTTTACCTATCAAGGCCGCAGTCATCGACTCTAAGAATCATTTCCCCAAGCGTGGGCAACTCATGTCCTTCCTGTCGCTTAACGCTCAACCTTATTTCGCACATGGCACCAATTTCTTGAAAATAGCAGCTGGTGTTGCTGGAGATACCGTGACCTTTGACTTGGATGGAGTCACCGTGACCACCAAAGATGGGGAAGTCATTCGTTATGCGGCTGATGCTCGTCGAATGATTAATTATGCCCAAATCGACTTCGATACCCTCAATAAGACTTTCGTTGTCCCTGAAGGGCAATATTTCGCTCTTGGCACGCTACCTACCTCTTTTGATTCAAGATACTGGGGTTTAGTTGAACACTCTCAAATTATCGGAGTTGGCTATGCATTTCTCTAAGGCACACAACGTCTTGTTACTAACTTTATTCATTGCGACTTACGCGTTGGCTAACGGACAACTCACTCAAGAAGATCTGGATAATGTACAACGCAGTAACGACATCATATCCAACGCCCATGAAGTTCAAGGTACTCAAGCAGTTTTAGATGCAAGTAACCTGAACCCTAAAATGATGAAAGAATTGAAAGAAATGGCCGATCACGCCAAGTCGTTGAACAGTACCATTTCTGACCAATCGGGCTCTCTTATCGAATATCGGAAGGACGATACGCCAGATATCAATTTCAGAGCCCTTCAAGATGTTATCGATGATAACCAAACTCAGTATCAAGCCAATTCCATTGTCAATGAAGGACAACCAAAACCCTTAGCATTCGATCCCTCCACATTGACAATTGATAATCTCGATTCGATAAGCATTGAGCAGCCGAACCCTTCGTCTCCAAGTCAAAAAGTAGACAACAAATACGACGATGAAGAAGCGAACACGGTTTTTTGGATATTCGTGTCGAGTTCAATGCCTGATCACCAAATGAAAGAGGTGCTAGAGCTCGCTGCAGAGTGGGGAGGCCGTGTTGTGTTTAACGGCTTACGACCTGGCGACGTGGGCGTACCAGATATGATTAAAGGTTTGTGGCAATTAAAGGTCAAACTGGCTAATGCTCAAGATGACATACGCACGCATGCCGAGAACCCAGACAAACTGAAACGAATCAATAAAGCCGCTGTTTACATTGATCCAATGGCATTCGAGCGTTTCAACATTGAACAAGTTCCAACGATGGTTTATGAGCGCAAATTATCCGATAACACAAAACTCGTCGGGAAAGTGAAAGGTCTAATCAGCGCAAGCTACTTACAGAACGAGACGGAAAGCGCGGCAGCAAACCCTGATTATGACGGCTCCGAGGTATTCCTTGGTGAAATGGGGTCCATATTTCCTATCGCAGAAAAAAGCTTCATTGAAGAGTCAAAAAATAGAATGAGGGCCGTGGATTGGGAAACGGAACAAAAACAAGCAATAGCACGCCATTGGCATAACCGCAGTTTTCATACTCTTCCACCAGCCGTGAAAGACCGTGAGTTCGACTTTGACCCAACAGTGATAGCCACTGGTGATGTGAAAGCGGTCAATGGTCTTATTCTGGCCAAGAAAGGAGAGTTAATAAATCCCCTCAAGCCGCTTAAAAACCACGACATAGTACCTGCACATTTAACCATGTTTGTCTTTGATGCGACCGACGAACAGGAAGTGGAGTTTGTAAAGTACATGTCTCTCAATGAATCTCGCGGGAAAGTGAAACTCATATCTACACGTATCGATAAGGATAGGGGGTTTGACCATATATCTGAGTTAAATAAGAAGTTCACCTATGACGTGACCATCCTGACTAAAGAAGTCATCGACCGATTTGATTTGGAAGTGACCCCGACTCGGTTAATTAGTACCGATGAGGGTATGTTCCAGATAAATGAGTATTCGGCGCAAACAGTCACTCAGGTCAACCTACAAGTGGCTGACGGTGGCCAACCTACGCCGCTCAATCAATCCAAAACAAACTAGTTAAGGAAAACACAACATGATTAAGAGTCTCGTACTTATTGGTTTCGGCGTCGCTCTCGGTGTGTGGTTGGCTGATACACAACCTAATCTAGCCAACTCAGTGAGGGACATTACTGAATCAAGCATTGATGCTGCAGATCAGCTAATGAAAGATAACCCAAACTTCTCGAATTCCGTGAACAACATTAAAGAACAAGGTATTGACGCTGCTGGTGTTGTGATAGAGCAAGTGAACAAGAACTAAAGGGAGGAACATATGATTAGGTTCTTTTTGATTGGTTTGATGTCCACAATGATAAGCATGGCGAGCTTATATTCTGTGGCTGCGGATAACGACAAGGCAGGCGACTTATGTCCCGATGCCAACATCTTGAGTACGGTCATCGACGGTATGTGTTGGAGCTGTTTACTTCCAATTCGACTAGCCGGTATTGGTGGGGACGCGCCTAAAGGAGCCGCTTCGAGCAAGCCTTTTTGCATGTGTGCTGATGAGCTAGGTGTCCCTGAATGGGGTATACCGCTCGGATTCTTCCAACCATCAAGGATCGTATCTTTTTCACCAACGCCATACTGCATGCCTTCATTCGGTGTTCGTTTGGCAGACGATAATACCCGTGCTGGACAAGGCCGAACAGAAACAGCGATTGACGATACAGAAACTTCTTTCTTTCACTATAAATATTGGGTTTACCCAGTAATGCAAATGATTGAAATGTTTGCCAACGCGGATTGTACCTATGATGGGGCGACAACATTGGATTTGGCGTACTTTTCCGAAGCCGACCCGTTGTATCAAGATGATTTGTTGGCGTTCGTGATGTTTCCGGAAACCGTTATCTTTTCGAACCCAATAGCGACCTCTATCTGTACAGCCGATTGCGCTCAAATACTGGCTGGTGGAGAGGTAGTTGAAAACTATTTTTGTGCTGGGTGTTCAGGGAACCTTTACCCAATGACTGGCAATAATCAGTACAGTGACGATCCGGTACGTGGCACTTCGTTGTTAACCACGCGTTTGATGGCCACTCTACACCGACGTGGGCAAGCACAGCTGACAATGGGTAATCATATGATTCAAGACAGTTGTGAACCGAACTACGCGCCAATGTTGCCAAAAACACAATATCGTTCTTCCATGCTTTACCCAGTAAGAGAGGCGAGCTCGCAACCTAAAGGTGGGGGAGGATCTTCAATTCCACTATCAACAGGTTGTTGTCATAAACTCGGTGACAGCGTTCTTAAGTGGGGTAATGGCCGATTGGTCCCTGGTCGGGAAGCGTTCGTTTATCTTTTGTATTCTTGGAATGATTGCTGCTTAAGGTAACTTTAGAGAGCCACCCTAACGGGCGGTTTTTTGTATTCGTTTAACAAAAACTCAAAATGCCCTCGCTATTTGAAATTTTTTAAGTGTTACGGGATTAACCTGATCTTGTTTTGAGAAAAAGGCAGGGCGTTATGTTTAATCGAATACTGACTCACTTTAGCTTGTTCGCGTTTCTGGTTCAGATCTTTCATGTTTCTTTTATCGGTGTGCTGTATGCATCTACCTCAACGGTCACCTACGCACAGAATATGTCACTTGATGAGATATACGGAAACTTTCAAACACCTACTTACAGCGGTGGTAATGCTACTGTAGGTGGTAACTCGCTAGGCAACTCAGAATTGTTTGGATTGGATGTTGAGCGTGTTGGATCAGAAGGGCAATTTGACGCATACCAAGCTTATCAAAATGAAAATAAACTGAGAGAGTCAGGACAAGGTGTTTCAGATAGGTTTTCGAATAACACCGTTGGTAGTGAGTCGGACTATGACGCTAAGGCTTACAACACATTAAAGCTGAATTATAACGACAATTACCAAAAACTAGAGTCCGATGACTCTATCATGGTCGATGCCGACAACATTTTTAAAGAGTTGGCCAATAACCTAGATGATGCCAATTCAGATTTTTATAGCGCTTGCACGACAGAAACAAATACGTACTCAGTAAACAGAGAGTATGTCGGGAAAGTCAAAAATGAATGCATGGAACCCGACCGTTCCAATCTAATGAAGTGTGAATTAAAACGACACACAACCTACCCTTTGAAAAAGCGTTCTGGTAGTGGCGATGTAGAAATTATCGACTCTCATACCTTTAGATTGACGGTAGGTGACCCTACTAACAACGGTACTAATGACCATGGGATGGGTTGTTACCACAAAATTAACTTTGTTGAATTTGAGCTAGAAGAAGATGTTCGTATCAGTTCGGTGACGTTCGAGCGAGTGTGGGTGGATGATGTCATTCAGTTTACTCTCAATGAAGAAATCGTTTATCAATATGTACCCACTAAATCGTATTGGTTTAACAATGGCAGTTGTCGTGATGGCGATTGTACTTCATACCCTGATTACGATGAAAACGGCAATTGGGTGCATCCATATGTAGATGAGACTGGCTTTCCATACCAACACACTAACTGTGAATTCAGCTCCAGCCGAGTGTTTACTACAAATACCAACATAACAAGCCAATTTGAAGCTGCTCGTGCTACTAATCGCGGAATCGTTAAATTCAAAATGCGTTTGGGTGTCGGCGGTGGAGGTGAAGGTAAAGCCACCATTCTCGTCCGTACTGTGGACCCAATTGACCCTAAAGAATTCATTGAGCAATCTCCAGTTGGTTGTGCTGCAGAACTCGGTTGGATTCAAGACCCTTCGACGTGTGATGTGTTTGGTAGCGAAGGCGATCAGATCTACATCAACCCAGACTGTAGTAATCCACTGAATCAGAGTGGTGGACAACAAGGCATGATGTGTAGCTACGGAGGATGGGAATGTGTGGAATCCGAAGCCGCGCATATCGATGATTATGATCAGTTCTTAATTGGTTTGCCTATTAACGTGCCTCGTCCGGGGCAAACGAGCGATGGTAAAGCGTGTTTAAAGGCCAATGCTGTCAACTACGAATGTAATCCTTTACCGGACCAACAGATTTGTGGTCAACCATACTGGCCAGAAAGCAATGAGAGGGTTTGCACTTCTTTCACTGAGTTTAACGCTAATATTCCGGATCGCTGTGAGCCTTACAGAAATAATGCCGACTGTGCGTTAATTGAACAAAATCCAGCTTTTGTTGACCCTATAACGGGGCGAGCATACGTCCAAGAGTCAGTCTACGAATGTAACACTTATACAAACGGAAACTATTCGTACACGATGGAGGAAGACATTTGCACGGGTGAAATGCAGTGTGTGGGTGGAGATTGCCGTTATTCAGAGCTTGAAATGAATGATGACTTTGCGGAAGCAATGGCGACGTTCAAGATGCTGGAAGACATTAAATCGAATATGGAATGTGAAAACCCAGATGATGTCTCCACCTGTAAAGTCTTCAATGGTGAAGTGTCATATTGCGGTATCGAGCAGACAGGGCTTGGTTTTAACTGCTGCACGCTATCCGCAGGACAAACCAATATCTTCGATTACATCAAAGGCGTCTATCATCACTATGCGATGGAACAATCACTGGCTGGATTGGCAAGCTCTGGTGCCGGATTCGGTTCCTGGGCATCTAGTTACCCAACTCCTGTTACCAATACCGTAACTTATGTGACCGATGCTGTGAGCGCTGGTTGGGATTTTGCTGTACGTAACATCACGGGTGAAGTCGGGGAGGCCGCAGCTGAGGCCGCAACAGAGAGTTTGCTCGATGAAATTAAAGGTGAATTGATGAAAAAGGTCGCAGACCTGCTGCCTGATGCAATCCGAGATGCGATCTTTGATACTGTGACGGAGGGAACCGGTTCGACTGCTACTACTACAGTGTCACTCAACCCAGCTGTCTCTGGCGCATTTGCAACTATTATGGCCGTTTATGCTGCCTATCAACTGATTAAGTTGGGTGCAATGATGATTTCGGAATGTGACGACCTTGAAATGGGCATGGGTATGAAGCTCGACCAACAACAATGCATATATGCCTCAACCAGTTGCTACAAAGACACTCCATTTGGCTGTCTCATAAAGCGTAAGCACTATTGCTGCTACCCGAGTCCATTGGGGCGTATCATCATGGAACAAGCGGCGCCTCAACTGAATATCAGCCTCGATCCGAGAAATGGACAATGTTCAGGCATGACGCTTGAACAAGTCAGCGAGTTGGATTGGGACACCATAGATTTAACCGAATGGGAAAATCTGATTATGGCTTCTGGACTTGCAGTAGAACATGACGATTTAAATATCGATACCCTGTCGAGCCAAGCTTGGATGCCAAATAATGATGATGCAATGAACCCTGTCGACCTTAACCAAGCACGTTTCGAGTCAACTGACGCCGACGCAAACTTGAAAGAGACACATGATGCAGCAACACCTGGTAACTTGGATTGCTCGGTATACCCTAGACCACCAGTGTGTGACTCACCATTATCGATTTTGGACGATTAGAGTTATTTAACAAGGATAAATGGAATGAATCAACTGACTGAACTACAAGCTGGGTTAGCGATATTACAAGCTCATTGTACGAGGGGAAAGGTTATCGTGGAGGCAAACGCTAGGGGAGTTGGAATCAACGTTACCTTACGTGCGCCAAAGAATGAGCAATCAGGTTTACTGGATAAGCTGCGGTCAGTCGCACCATTTAAAGGCAAAGAACAGCTAATTTCTCTGTGGGTCGATGACCTTAAATTCTATGAGTGCCGCTTGGAGAAATATATGGTTTATATCTCAGACACGTAACTTACTTCAGTACATCAAAAAGGGCTTACAATGTAAGCCCTTTTAATTCCGATAGAGTATTTAGCCGTCTGACTCTAATTGCTCAACACGACTGATCTCGTCGTCGCACGAGATAGCGGTTATTTCGACATCTTCATACTTCGAATCCGCGCAGAACGCTTGTGTCAACTTTTTGGGTAGGGACGCCCCCTCTTGAAACTTGAAAACCACTGTCATGAACTGTTCCATATTGGGCCTCCTTACTGCGTAGAAACTTTCGTATGCGAGTTTTTGTCTTTAGCTCTCTCAAGAATCTCAGTGACCGTCGAGTGATATTCTGACAAACTTTGACTGAATTGCTGTCCATCAACCGGCTTAACGAAATAGTACACCGTGTCATTGTTACGTACTGCATTGATGTTAGGAATGTACTGAGAATCAGCGATATATTCCTTCATCGGTAAACTCATAAAAGTAGCGGTCGGGAGCTTAATAGAAGGGCTGGTGGATAAGCCATTGGCATTTACAAAGCCTGTTGTTTCAGCGTCGCTGTATTGCATGTGTGCTATCAGGCTACTGTAATAAGTAAATCTGACCGCGATGACATTTGTATCTGGGATCTGCTTTTTAAGGTCAGCATCGAACACGTCTGTACTGAAAGGTTCCGAAATAGACCGTACACCGACTCTCGTCCCTAAGAAGGCAGTGTCCACTCCTCTGAAATATATCGCTGCGTGGGAGTCCACGTTTGAATCAAGTGGATACCCTTCAACACAAAGGCTTTCACCACCATTGTATCTTTCATCGTAAAACTTCGAATCTGGCGACAATGGTTTTTTGGTAAAGGATTGAAGTGTGTCGAATGAAGGAACCATTACCTCATCCATTTTAGACATAATCACCTTACACATTTCATACTCGTCTAAGCCACTATAAGTATCAGCATCCAAGTACATAACTAGGTTTCTTCGATCCCAACCGTACTTTTGATCCGCTAGGATGGCCAATCCGAAACCCGTTGCCATAGAGCCCAATGGTAGCCCTAATAACGTAGACCCCACATAGCCACCGATTCCCACATCCGAAATTGCACCTTTAGGTAAGGTTTGGTCTTCGATGATCGTTCCACTTCCTGCTGAACGGGTAACTTGGAGCGCGATACTTGATGTGCCTAATTCCGGTACTTCGTATTTTGCACTATTGGACGCACATGCATTCAAGAGTAAAGCGGCGGTAATGACTGATGCTGTTTTGAATAGGTCCATAATTCTGTCTTCCTTAGCCAAGTGAAACTGTATGAGTATTTATTAAATCTACTTACATTTATACATCATGAGCCGAAAAATACACAAAACCAGCCAATGAAAACGGGGGGAAATGGGGGGAAGCTTCGGATTATTTTCAAAATTAGTGACGGATGTCGAAACGATGTAACAAAGTGAATTTCCTTCGTTAATTGAACTTTGTAGCTAAATAATCTCCTACTCTGATGTACATATTCAAATCCATGAAGCAGTACGAGTCACGTATATGTTAAATCAAGATCAACATCTTTGCGTTAATGCGGAAGGCCATATCATGGTTGTTGCATTGCCCGGTTCAGGTAAAACTGAAGTGTCAGTGCGTTATGCTGAACGGGTGCTTACCGATTGTGAGCAACACGCAATTGCCATGCTGACGTTCACAGATGCAGCGGCAACCAACTTAAAACGTAGGCTTAAGTCGACAATGCCAAGAAGTCAGACTCTTCGTGTATTTCCAAGTACTTTTCATTCTATGGCTGTGCAGCTTTGGCGTCAGACGAACTCATATAAAACGATTGTTATGGGTGGACACTTAAACATCTATATTGAGCGAGCGATGCGTGCTTGTCATGTGGCGATGAGTTATGAGGAAGCAGAGAAAACGATAAGTACGATCGGACAGTATTTAACTATACCTCGCTCAGAATTCTCATCTATCAAACTGAAACTTTTTGCAGCTTATGAAAGCATCATGCGAAAAGAGGGCAAAGTCGACCTAAATCAGATATCTCGCGACGTTATCCATGGTCTGCGAGATGGAACAATTCGACCACTGTCAGAAACTTTAGGCGTTACTCACATATGTGCTGATGAGTTTCAGGATTCCGACGATCTCCAATATATGTTTCTTTACGAGCACGCTAAACGAGGTTGTTGCATCATGGTTGTTGGAGACGATGACCAATCAATCTATGCCTTTCGAAATGCAAGAGGGGTCGATAACTTCCGTAACATGCAAGCTGATCTGAACGCGAAAGCCTACAGCTTAAAAATTTGTTATCGATGTCCACCAGCAATACTGAATGTGGCCAACAACCTGATTCAACACAATGTAGAACGCATTCCAAAAGAATTAAGGTCACACGTAGAGGAGGGCGGTGTTGTCGATTGTCATGGCTTTAAGGATGAAGACCATCAAGTTGAAAGTGTTGTTGAAGGTATCCTTGCCGATCAAGGCGGGTGGGCGGTACTGGCTAGAACCAATAAAGAAATCGATACAGTTGAGCTGGAGTTGTCCAAACATAAAGTTAAAGTTAAGCGCCTCGGCGGTAAGAGCTTCTTTGAGTCAGCCGATGTGATTTGTTATATCAAGTTGATGTGGATGCTGACACACCGTAACAGTCGGTATCTACAAGATTTCTTGGCTTACATGCATGAAGATGAGGTGATGATTGATATGGCGAAAAGTGCTAAATCAAATGGAATCGACTTTATTGGGACGGTAACCACCTTAACCCAAAGCCAATCATTGCTAATCCACACCCAATCAATTTTTGAAATGTTCATGCATGAAGGTGTCCCAAAAGAGCCAAGCAAAACGGTCAACGCCGAGTATCAACGAAAGATCATTTCAATGGTGATGGCGCAACGAAATATGAACTCTCCTGCGGCTCTTGGAGCGATGGCTGATATCCTAACCAAAACAGCTGCGTCACTTGGCAGTTTGGCTAAGGCCGCAGATCAGTTTCATGACCGGATAACCAAAATAAACGCTAAAAAGGCTGAAAAGATTGGTACAGATGAGGTAGTGATCGCTACGTTGCATGGCTCTAAAGGACTAGAGTTTCCGAAAGTCGCGATATTGAGCTGTCAAGATGAAAGAATTCCGCAACCAGATAAAGATGGTTTAGGCGAAAAGCATTGGGAGGAAGAGCGTCGCTTGTTGTATGTGGGGATAACGAGAGCTGAGAAGTACTTGCGACTGTGTTTCTTCAAAGAGCAGTTGTCATTTTTGAGAGAGGCGGTTCCAGATCGAATTGAGTTGGCCGTACAACAGCGAAATGAAGAGCCAGATTCGGCAGCTCAGGCAGAAAAACTGCAACAGCTAAAAAATGAGTTTTTGAACGCTTCTTAGCTTACGGAAAAGTTAAACACTAAAAAAGCTGCGCTTAATTTACAAAAGTCTCCCGTTCTTGGGGTTTACTATAGGTGATTTACCCGGGAAATTTTTTCACTTTTTTAAAGTGATACTTTTCTCCCTTAGTTGGAGAGCTAATAGCAATTCTCCCATAGATTTATTCTATGTCCCCAGTGACTTTTTTAAGTCATAAACCTGACCCTAAAGTGGGCTATAGATATCCCACTAGGGGATTACTCTATCTATAGTTCCACGTTATTTTATTAATGAGGAATTAATTATGAAACCTTTCCGTTCAAACAATGGCCTTATCGCATTCGTAGTTACTGGTTCTCAAATTGAGAATGGCAACACGACCATCTGGGCCGATCAAGTTACCTCTTGGGTAGACGGTCAAAACCAAATGCAGTCACGTACTAACCAGATTCAACTTTTTGCCCATGGGCAATTAGAGTTTCCAGTCGGTGTTGGTTATGTGTGTAAAGTATCTCTTAAGACGTGTAAATTCACTGGTAACAATAACAGCGAACTTACGCATACTTATTATGAACTTCATAATGTGTTAGGCGAAATTGATGGCAATTCTGTTAATCAATTTGGACTACCTTCATTGTGTAACTTTACGCTTGGCGGCAATGTTGGTTCGATTGAACAGAAAAATGCAAATGGCAGTACTTGGTACAATGTTTCAATTGCATTAACTCGTTCATTTAAAGATGAGCAACAAAATTGGCAAGATGAAACCCACTGGGCTCGCCTGTCAATTTCACAAAAAACTTTTGATCAGAACTTCAAACAAGGTTTAGACAAAGGTGATTCTTTAATGGTCGAAACTGAACTCTCTACTAACGATTACACCGACAAAAACGGCAATAATGTCACTGGACATGAATTCCGCGTTAGTCGTGTTCTTGGTATGGTTAAGAAGTTCGAACTTCAAAGCTTAAAAGCTGCGAATCAAGCCCCACAAAACAATGGATCTGCGTACAACAACGCACCACAGCAAAACGCACCACAGCAAAATGCTCCTGCGTATAACAACGCACCGCAGCAAAATGCTCCTGCGTACAATAACGCTCCACAGAATGGTCCAGCGTATAATGCACCACAGCAGAATGCTCCACAGCAGAATGCCAATAATGCACAACAACCTGACTCTACACAGCGTCAATTCCGCCCACAAGCAGGCAACGGAAATTTCCGTCAGCGTGCTTATAATCAGCAATAATTCGAGGTACGCGGATATGAATTTTTCTCACCAGAAAAATGTATCTGCAGCACGAAAAAGGCGCGCTCTGCGCCTTCTTCGAAAGGCTCAGGTACTGAATAACCCCAAACTTCTTCATAAAGCAGAAATGCTACTTGAAGATGCTAATAAAGCTTTCTTTCTCAAGACAGCTTAACCCCTTAATTAACTACCCATATTAATTTAACCCCACACTTCATTCCTGGAGGAATTAACTATGTCTAATGCTAACCCTGTGACTACTGTAGACACGAATAACCAACCAACTTCTACTGTTGAAGAAATTGATTACTCAGAGATGATTACTGTTCGTATGGCCGACGTGTTCAAACCGTTTGTCCCAGCAGCAGTAACGGCAGTTATTCAGATCCCTAAACACCGTCATCCAGATGTACCTCGCGAAATCGCAGGTTATATTCCAGATGAAAAACAACTTTCCCAAGTTATATCTTGGTTTTGCTCACCTCAACGACCTAACTTCATGCATATGGTTGGTCCTACGGGGTCTGGTAAAACTGATTTCATGCTTTGGCTTTGTGCTCGCCTTAATTGGCCAACTGTGCTGGTGTCTGTTAACCCGACATTACGCCCTGAGAAGATGCAAGGCCGCTGGGTGTTGTCAAACGGTCAAACGGAATATGTTTATGGACCTATCGCTGACGCAATGAAACACGGAAAATGTGTTTTGCTTGATGAATGTGATAAAGGGTCTTTAGATTTTATTGCCAAACTTCACCTTCCTTCTGAGATGACGAAACCTTGGTCTATTGAAGACACAGGAGAAATCATTTATCCACACCAGAACTATCGTTTTGTAACGTTAGGTAATACTTCTGGAGAAGGGGACATTTCTGGTTTGTATCCATCGTCTCGACGTTGGGATACGGCTTTTCGAAATCGTTCATTCGTTGTGCCTTTTCCGTATTTACGCACGGAAGTAGAAGAGAAAGTGGTAATTGGTAAATTTCCGTTTTTACGCGACCACAAGAAGTTACTGAAGAAGTTAATCCAGTTTGCTAATGCTATGCGTGATGCAATGTTAGGTCCTAATCGAGATCGAACAACCAAATCTGGTATTGGAACGGCTTTTTCAACTCGTGTGGTTTTATCTTGGTGCTACTACATTCAAATTAATGGTGATAGAGCTCCACTGCGTGCTTCGTTTAATAATGTATTTTGGAATGGCTGCGACACTCGTGACAAAGCTGATATCGAAAAGATTATTGATCAAGTGTTCAAAGATAAGAATGGTCATATTCTCGATCAACCGTATACCTGGTTGAAAGAGCAATCAAAAAAGTAACAAGCAATGATTCAGAGTGTGAAGATGCTGATTTGCCAAGATCGGATTTAGACGGTCTAGATATCAGTACAATCAAGTTCAAACTGTATCATTGCAATGACAATGGAAGTAATAAGCTTTGGGGATATACGTGCCTTGGTGCCGACACACTGGTTGTTTACGGAGCCAAAGGCCAAAAGCTTAACTTCTATCGTAAAACCCATCAGTCTGAGTTACTAGCGCGTAACTACAGCGAAAAAAAAGTTAAAGAGAAAATGAAGAAGCAATATCAGTTTACACAGATTAAATGTTTCAGCAAAAACGAACTTAGGTTCGCTACTCCTTAACAAACCTACCTAACCCCTTCAGGGACTAGATTCCCTGACCGGGATCAGTCCCTCCAATTTTTATTCCTTGGAGGAATTATGAAAGACATCAACGATACCCAAACTCTCGATATCGATACAGTAGCTCAAAATCAACTTGACCAAGTGGCTCAACAAGATGGCGAATTTGCTAATCGACTCGAAAATGGGCTTGTGAATATCGATGTAACTACTTCTGGCCGTGATGGAGAGAAAACGTTAGCGAATGCTAAAACTCTCTTAGACGAAAAGGAAGTGAATTCAAAGATTGCTCGTAAAGCCCGTATTGAGTGGTTTCCTCGTTCTGAGTTGCAGTTTAAGAACACATTGGAGACTAAGGCACGCCGCGCTATTGCAGCCCGAGGTGTCCGATATGGACGCGTTACCGCGATTCCAGTTGATGAACTTGACTCTCTACTCGTTGAACTCAAGGCAATTCAAGCTGAGTTTTATTCAGAAGTCGCTGACCGTGATAATCGCTATGACACCATAGTTGAAGAACACAAGAAAGCTAACCCTGATATGGCTGAAATTATTGAGTCATTGAAGACCCCTAAAGATGATTTCTTTAGACGTTTTCAATTCAACGTATTGCCGCCGATGGCCTTCAAACCTTATTTCAATGATGACCAACAGGAAGCTGTTGATTACATCGTGGAAGGGATTTTGGATAACGTCGCGGAGCAAGCTGTTGTTGTTTATGAAAAAATTATTGGTAAAAGTTCAATGATTCAGCGAACTTTCAAGCCAATAAGAGCTATTCGTGATTACGTGTACTCAATGTCATTCCAACACACTGTGTTTGACCGATTGGTTGATGAACTTGATGAAGCGTTCGATACCTTACCCAAAACTGGGAACATCGAAGGCTCTGATATGACCTACGCGGTTAAATTGGTACATAACCTTACAGAACGTGGCTCCATCTTAAATGGCATTGTGCCAGTGATGGAAGTCGCAGATGAATCTGAACCGAGAATTATTGACGCGATTAAGGACTCAGTAGTTTCTACTGATACTGACAGCGGCAATAGTACTCCTACCTATGAAGAAGTCACTGGCGAAACGTCAACAACCGGCTTCTGGTTCGGCTAACCCCACCTACCTAACCTAATGAGCTCCCTTTGGGAGCTCTATCCTATTTTTTTGGAGGAACACCTTATGGCTTCAATTCAAGAAGTTCAAAACACAATGCGAGTTATTACAGATATTCATGCACGATTTGACGTAAATATCTATTTTGACCGTCGAACTTGCTACACGAATGGCAGAGATATTTATATCAACGCTGGTGACCCCTCTGATGAAGTTTGGTCACGACTCGTTGAAGCAAAAATTACTCATGAAGCTGGTGGTCATCTACGATTCAGTGACTTCTCAGTCTTCGAGAAACACCTCAAGGGTAAATCAAGCACGTTCTTATCAATCAACAATATCATTGAAGATTGTCGCGTAGAGACTGCTTGTATGAAGGAGTTTTCTGGTGCCTACTGGGTATTTCAGAAAATGACTTATGACTTGCTCGAAGAGGGTTATTTTCAGGAACCAATAATAAGTGACGGCCCCGCTGGGTTGTTATTTGCTTGGTTATTGTATTCTGGTCGTGGTATTGCAATTGAGGGGCAATCTCACCTAAAGAAACTTGGTGATGATGCTCGACATCTACTGATGTCATTAGGCACTCCAAATTCTCCAATTTTTGATGAAATTGAAAAGCGGATGATTAATTGGGGTAAATTACCTTCAACAGTGGCTGCTATAGATGAAACCATCGAGGTTATGCTTTTATTAAAGCGTCTTTCTAAAGAGCAACCG
Source organism: Vibrio sp. Makdt (assembly GCF_027587015.1). Taxonomy (NCBI): domain Bacteria; kingdom Pseudomonadati; phylum Pseudomonadota; class Gammaproteobacteria; order Vibrionales; family Vibrionaceae; genus Vibrio; species Vibrio sp. Makdt. The sequence continues at coordinate 30,121 of NZ_JAPPTH010000031.1, read as the reverse complement.
CAACCACCACAGCAACAACAATCAGCTAATCAGAATTCAGATTCAGACGATGATTCAGATGGTCAGGGCTCCGGTTCAGATTCAGACGAAAATTCAGATGGTCAGGGCTCCGGTTCAGATGCAGACGATGATTCAGATGGTCAGGGCTCCGGTTCAGATGCAGACGATGATTCAGATGGTCAGGGCTCCGGTTCAGATGCAGACGATGATTCAGATGGTCAGGGCTCCGGTTCAGATTCAGATGATGACTCAGATGGTCAGGGCTCCGGTTCAGATTCAGATGATGACTCAGATGGTCAGGGCTCCGGTTCAGATTCAGATGATGACTCAGATGGTCAGGGCTCCGGTTCAGATTCAGATGATGATTCAGATGGTCAGGGCTCCGGTTCGAATTCAGATGATGATTCAGATGGTCAGGACTCCGGTTCGGATTCAGATGATGATTCAGATGGTCAGGACTCCGGTTCAGCTGGTCAGGGCGCTTCTCAAGGCTCTTCAACCCGTAACCCACTCAGTGATGAAGATTTTCAGCGCTTGGGTGAAGCATTGGCCGATCTTCATGAGCTTATCGATCAAGCGATCAATAAACATGCTTCAGTGAATCCGGCATCCTATGAGGACATTTGTAACTATAACGTCACGCCAGAGCTAAATGGGCGAATGTTATCAATGCCAATCCAAAGCAGTATCAACTCTGGTGCTCGTGCGATTAAACGTATTATCGAATCGCAGATGTGGGCTAAAGAGGCTGTACCCATCATGTACGATGAATCTGGTAGTGATTTTGACTGTGATTTACTTGCGGGTGTAACTGCTGGTAACAGTCGAATCTTCTATACAGAGGATATCGTTGAGACTCATAAATCTTCATTCGTTATTGCGATTGATATTTCTGGCTCAATGGGTGTGCCTGTTACAAATGAGTCTGGAGATCGAACTGGCTACTGTCGATTGGACATTGCCCAGAAAGCCGCCTTATCGGTTGCAGCTGCACTTGAAGAGTTGGATGTACCAGTATCAGTCTTGTATTTCAATACGATGGCTTATATTGGAAAGTCATTCAATGAACCTTTGATGCAATGCTATCCGCGAATAGGTATTGAATCTGGTAATGGTACTGAAACTAATAAAGCTGTCTTAGCTGCTCGTCAAGAGTTTACAAAGCTCGATATGGCAAGCAGAAAGCAATTACTTGTTGTTACCGATGGGTGTCCAGCTGATACACATGCTGTCGAAAGTCAGGTAGAGCAATGTAAAGCCGAAGGGATTGATGTTGCGTCAATCAATATTTGCGAATCAAGGTACGGAGGCATTCCAAATTATCAAGTGATACGTGATGCTGATGACCTTCCCGCTGTGTTGGATGACATGATTCAACAGAACTTGTTGTCATCGATTGAAATTAGTTAAACGTAACAGTGACGCTCTTCGGAGCGTCCCTTTTAGGAGGTTAAAATGAGCAATTACAGAAGATCAAAAATCCAAGATGTACATGCGTTAGTGATGCGTCATGGTGGCTGGTCCTCAGTGTTCAAATGTTACGGTGAACTAACTGAGGCGATGCGAAAGTCTTCAAATGGTGTTTCTAAAGCTGTACCAGATCCATTCACTGGCAAAGGCAAAACTGTCTTTCGCTTGTACAAAGATTGGAACGAGTCTGGTGGCGGTTATTACAATGGTAAGGGTCGTATTGGTGATGGTATTGATATGGTCGCTTGGCTTGAAAATTGTAATAAATCGAAGGCAATGGACATTATCTTAGATATTTTGGGGGAGTCTACAGACAACATTTCTCAGCGAGAAGTGAAAGCCGTAGCCGCTCAAAAAGAAGAGAAAGCTGTTCTTAGTCCTGCAGCTATAAGCAAACGCCTATGGATTTTGCAAAAGGTTGAACATGAGGCTTTTGCTGTCACTGAATCTGAAATAGGTATGAACTATCTAGTATCACGCGGATTAGGTGACATTCAAATACCTTGTAACGTTGGGTTTCACTCACAACTTAAAATGTGGGACTCACAAAGCAACGAAGTGTATTTACCAGGCATTGTTTTATACATTCAAAATTTGAAAGGTGAGGCAATTGCTTTTCATCGAATTTTTTTGAATGACGATGGCTCAGATAAATCACCGTTGCTTGATAACCCTAAGATGCAAATGTCACCAATAGAGGATCCTCGCGGTGCATCAATACAGTTTGGTATGCCTTTAATCTGTAAAGATGAAATGGACAATACACGAATTGTGTTAGGCGTTGGAGAAGGTCCTGAAACCTGTTTGGCTTGCCAGCATGCTGAGAGTATTCCTGTTTGGTCAGGTATCTCTTCTACCTTGATGGAGCTGATCGATATTCCTTTCGAAGTAACCGACTTGGTTATTTTTAAAGACAAAGATCGCCTTACACAAGGAAAAGACATGCCGGAAGGCGACAGAGCTGCCATCTCTTTGAAGGAACGTGTAGAGAAAAATATGAATCACTGCAAAGTGACCATTGCATCTCCACCGAGTCCCATCAAGGAATTGGCAAAATCACAAGATTGGCTTGATGAATGGTGTGATTCTGGATATCAGAATTTCATCGGATACTTAGCCAAAAACAAGCTGACACCGGTTGGTTTTCTCGATAGAGAATTTAACGATGTTGCTTAAATACGCATTAGCCTTCCTTCGGGGAGGCTTTTTGCTTTTAGGTCGCTCAAGGATTGGTCTAAACGCAAAAAGCTCAAGACAATGCACGGTTGCTGTATAACGATATAAATGAAATCACTGAAGGAGAACCTTATGGTCACTGGGTCTTGGTACACGGTTGATGGTAAAAACATTGAAGGGCTGTCCGAGCTAAAGTTCTCTGATATGGCCAATGCACTGAGTGAAGTTGAGGCTTCCTATGAATGCATCGTCCTTGAAGAGTCAGAGCGGTTGGGGTGGAGCTTATTGCAAGTGAAAGCCGTTGTGCCAATTAAGGATGGCACAGTAAAACGAAAATCAACCTTAAGGTTACTACTCAGCCATTAGGTCACGAGAACACAAGTACTTCGTAAACACGGAAAATACCGCCAGTAATTGCCAAAAGTACGATGAAATTCATGTTAACTGTAATTGATTTACCCGAGAAATTTATCACTTTATTAAAGTGATTATTCCTCATCCAGTTAGGATGCTGTTGCAATATCCTCTTGTCTTATGACATGTCCCCATTGACTTTAATACCCAAGTCACAAAAACCTACCCATAGGGAACAGATCGTACCCTATTACCATAGGTTGCGCTTGTTCCTTTATTCCTTGGAGGAATTACCATGCGCAACTCTACCATTGATGCAGCTTTAGCAACTTATACGTCTTCTATGACCCGCTATATCTGCAACGATAACCCGTTGGACCTACAAATCGCGCAATGCGCTGTTCGTTGGATTAACGCCTCTCTTGAGCGTACAGGCCGTGAACATTTCCGAACTACATCAAATGGATTATTAGATGTGCCATTTCTTTTAGATTCTAAATTCCACGATAACTTCGCTACAGATTGCTGGTTTTTGGCTGAGAATTTATTTCTCCCGACTACTGAAACAATCAAGCAATCGCTTAAACCTGGTGACGTCATCAAGATGATTCACATGAACGATATTGACCCAATTGATGCAGGAGAACTTGGTCAAATCAAGCGTATCGACGACATGGGAACATTGCATATGCAATGGGACAATGGTCGTTCTCTTGGTATTTGCATGCCTGCTGGAGATTTATTCGAGGTTTATTATGCGAGTTAACAACACACCCATTCCAACTGATTCTTGTACGGCGCTTGTCGCACTAGAAAGAGCTGGATACAAAGTAAATTCTGAATGCCGAAATGGTTACTGTGGCGCTTGTCGTCTCAAAGCTACTGGCACTCCTACTTACTTAAATGACCCTATTGGATATAAGCAAGACGGTGAAATACTTGTTTGTTGCGTTGATTCGCAATCAGACATTGACATCGAACTACCTTAATTACCCATAACCCCAACAAACTCAACGTCAATCAAAGACATTGAGCTTGTATCCCCAATTCCTATGGAGGAAACCCTTATGTCATATGAAATCATCTATGAGAAATTTGCTACGTTCTGTCCTGCAGATGTAGTAAGTCAACAAAAGAAAGATTTCCTACTCAAACATTTCAATATCAATTGTTCAACTATGAGCGATTACGATATCGATGCCGAACTTTTCAGACGGTTCAAGATCATCTCAACGGATAACTTGTACATGCTTCAACTCTTAATTGGTCCGTCCAATTGTGTTGATACAGAGTCAGGAAAGCGCACCCGAGATTGGATGTATTGCGGTGTCGACACTGAGTATTCACTATTCCAAAAATACGGATGTGAATGGTGCCGAAGTGTTGAAAGTGGCGATTTAAAGCCTAATGGTCGATGGGCAACCCCTGAAGGCTGGCTTAAATCATTACGATTGGCATTCAAGCAAGCAGTGAGTTATGAGGCTATGCCTTATTGTCATTCCATGTCTTTTTGGATAGTCAAACCTACAACCTGGGAAGATCAGTACAAACTCAAGCAGTTTGAATCGATTGTATCCAGCTTTGGTGCTGACATCATGGAAAGAAGTTGGTTTGGCACTCGCAAGTTATATTGCTCATTTAGCCCTGAGTCGATGTTTGAAATGTACCTGTTTCAAGAACTATCGATTCGTTTTTTTGGCAAACGTGCATTCAGCACGACTAGCCCGAGTCTAGGTCTAGTCAAGCAAAGAGCTATATAGCTCAACCCCTTACCCATTAGCAGGGACTTTCTTCCCTGTGGGAAGTTGTCCCTTCAAAACCTTAATAGTTCTTGGAGGAACTGAATATGATCACTCCAGATATGCTTTTAACTGCAGCAAAACCCTTCGGATTACCAATCGTTGCGATTGATGATATTGAAGCTGATGCGCGTAGCTTGAATCGTACTCGCCGTGATAACCCAACCACCCAATTTCTCTGGGTTGTAAAGCCTTGTGGCAGTGTCTTGTTTCCAATTGGAAAAGGCGTGAATCCACACTTCGTGACATTTTGTTTTGAAGCAAGTCATCAAGCGTTCTTGATAAAAAATGACGATATCTTTCCGATTGAAACCGAAGAAGCCGAACAGCTTTCGTGCAAACTTCCTTTCGATGTGACGGGTATTCGATATCAAGAAACACTGGTACGCAAAGTCACTCAATTACTGAGCCATGCTTGCGTGCATTCTTCTGCTCTTGCGGAATGTAGCTTAGATGAAAACTCTAGCTGGAAGTCATGGCAACGTTGGTTCGAAGATCTAAATCATCCAGTCATGGCTGCGTTTATGTCTCTTTGTATACAGCGTTCGATTGAACTGACGGAGGCAAACTGATGAATCGCAAAACTTTAGATATTCAACGTCCATGTCGCCGAATACACGATGGTCACAGCTTTATGATTGCTCAACGTGTTCTGCGTTTGCCTGATGAAGACTCTGGCCTGTCTCATTCAATTGTTCGATTCGAAAACAGTCGTGTTGGTTTTGGAAGCTTAAAGCTAAAAAGACGAACGGCAATTCGAATCACCAACAAAGAGAACGGTCAATGGATAATCCGATATTGCATGGGTAATGGCGGCAAGATTAAAGGGCTGAACAAGGAATATATTGCTATCGATTACGATGGTGTAAATGAACTTGGTGTGACCTTTAATAAAGACGTTCGTTTGTCTGTGAATACAGCTGACTGGTGGGACATTACAAGATGGTTTTGGACGTTCCCAGATCTCAATGTAAAGCTTTCCTTTCGTTTAGGTTTGATTGGATTTCTTTTAGGGATAATCAGTTTAGCTGACTTAATTGCGAAGCTATTTATAGCTTAACCCCCTGTGGGTCCGATACCCATTAGGGCGGTCCCCTCATTTCAAGAGGTATACCATGAATGAACTAACACCTACATCGCAAGATGTTGAAGCCCCTCGATCCGTTTTGGAGTTTCTAGACAACTTAACAGCATCGAAATACTTCTATCTTGAGGCCGCTGGCGCGTACCTTAGTGAAGTTATTGATTCTGAATTGCTCGATGATAAAGCCAAGTTGCTCGAATTCATTGAAGACAATAAGTGTGAAGCCGTTGAAGACATCAGCGCAGAGTTGGTTGAAAAGATGATTTCTGACCGTGCAGATACATTGCACAGTTCAGCGTTATACATCTTGAAATCATTTCTCGGCACTGTGCCTAAAACTGAGGTTGAAGCTCTTCAAGATGGCGCTGTTGCTGATATTTGGTATGACGCTTCGTACCACGGAGACACTAGCGCCGCAGCAGTCATCAAAAATACGCAAGATGCCATGAGCATTATTGCTGACTTCCTAACGAAGTAACCAATCTTAAAGGAATCTTCCTTTTACTCCCTTTGGGGCATACGTCCCGTAGGGGAGTTGTTTGCCTCATAGGTTAACCAGCTTATGCAGAGGAACACATTATGGGCTTTTTTTCTTTCAAAACCGCTGACACAAAACAGTCAATCTTTAATACGTGTACTGAGAAGTGTCGTCCAGTGTACATGCTCCAACCAAACAACGAAGACCCAATATATGAACCGGCTTATGAAGGTTATGGTGTTTTCGGAGGTGTTGATGCTTATACATGGTTAGCGAAACATAATTTGCCAACGACAGTCACGAACTCATACGACGACGATGAGCTCCGAACTCTGGGGATAAAATTGGCATTTGGCTTGGACTCTTTTGAATACGATAACCATCTATTCATTAAAGAGAATGAGTTGGATGTGCTAAGACAGGTGAACCCTGCATTGCTTGAACGCGAGTTTACCCAATTCCAAGCTTTTTCCGATTTCATTATCGTGAACGGCGAGGAAATTAGACCAAACGATCTCCCATCGCATTTGAGAACTGACCTGCAATTAGCACCAGTTAAATACCCATTAAAATTCAGTTTCAGAAAAGGTAAGCAATACAGTGATTACCCTGCTTCTGAGAGCTGTCCATATCAAGGTTACTTCATTTAACCCCAAACCTTGATACAACCCACCACTACCCGTGAGGGATCTTCCCTCATAGGGATAGATCCCTCAAAATTGGAGGAATCTATCGTGGAATCAACCTATTTAGATGATACCGACCATATCTTAATTAAAGCGTTATCCAAAGAAGATATGCCGATAAATGAAATTGCCAAAAAGTTTGAAGTACCAATTGCCAATATCGCGATGTCACTAGACACCTGCCATTTTGCAATTACTGACAACATTTTGCGTAAAAACTCTCAGCTAGGAAAAATGAAATTGACTGCCATTGGTATTGAAAAACGATGTACCTTATGCAATCACTTTTTTCCGCTCACTAAAGAATTTTGGCACGTCAAGCGCACCACTAAACATGGCCAGCGTGAGATGGGAACCTGCAAAAGTTGTGAAGCTGAAAAAAAGCGTCGTCAAGAACTCGATGGCCGCTTAAAAGACTTAGGAGGTAAAATGTGTTTCTCGACACGTTACCTGAATAAGTAGCTGCATACCTTGTAGTTAAGATGAAAAGTCACCCGATCGGGTGGCTTTTCATCCACCATTTCCATCCGCTTTGAAACATCCAGCCATCTCGCTTCACCCAAAATTTCAATTTCTTTGAAATACTTCCTAAATCCGCATTCGTATGTTGCATAACCGTTTTAACCGACTATCAAGAACTTAAATGGGTTAGCGCACATGAATAAACAGGACACGATCAACCAAGCACTGAATATCATCACCAGTTGGAACCTTGATGACAGCCATTCCAAATCCTTCTCTGATTTTGTCTTCTATTGGGCCTTTGCGCATACTAATCAGCACAAAGTGACTACAAGGTTAGATTCTAAAGAATCAGTACAAGATGGGGTGGTAGAGCTTGCACAGTTGTTAAGCAATGCAATGCTTAATGGGTACAGTGATCCAATCGGGGACATTCTGATTGAGTTAGGTGTGAATACAAAGACGAAACGAATGAACAATCATCAAGATGACGATTTTTTAGAGCAAATGATGGGGCTCAATGATAACGAGGTCTATGAACCATTTTGCGGTACTGGTGCGTTAACTATGGAGCTAATGCAGGCATATTGTGAAAAGCATACAGAACGTAGCAATCCTCTCGATCATTACACTTATTATCTCGAAGAGGTTAAGCCTCTCAACTGTGCAGCCGCAGTGATTCAAATCTTTCATAAGCTCGAATACCTATCTACCAAATTTGGTTCTGCCATCATTCCAGGCAACCTCAAAATCATCAATATCGATCCGATAACACGACAAGAGGGGACCCAACACTACATCGCCAGTAAGATGTCGGATGCTGAACAAATTGAACACAACTTAAACTCGCTGCCTAACACTCAACCGACGATACACTAGGGGGCATTTATGATAGCCAGTATGATTTTTATGATTACTGGTAATGCATTAATATTGCTCGCACTGCTCTTTTTGTCCAAGTGGTACAAACGCGTTACCAATATTGGATTCGCAGCGTTCAGTATCGGCGCTGCTATCAGCCTTCATGAGATTGATATTGATTTGCACGGGTGATAATTGATACACGATGTACGTGTGCGCTATCTGCAATGGTTAGAAAGCACGCGTACTCAAAACAAGCAAAATAAGCTGACTAATTGGAAACTGAGACTCATTACTTTGCCATAGTAAAAGGGCAAATTGAGTAACACACTGTCCACTTGGACAGCGAGGATCACCCTCTAGCTCACCTGGTTATTACGCCATCTGAAATGTAATCAGTCCTTTGACTGCCCCTATTAACTCCTCAGAGTTACCAACCTTCAAATACAACTCTTGTTTATACCCCAACTAGTCCCATGAATAACTGGAGTCCAGATATGAATGCACTTAACTTCCTTGGTTTTGATTGCCGCATTGTTAAACGTCACTACGCTAACGGTGTAATTGCGCTTGAGCTGATTGCTGCTGAAACCGATAACAACATTAACAACGACACCTTTCCCGGTGAACGCATTTGTGTTGCAACAACCTGTGTTCCAACTGACTCTCTTTTAGAGAATGAAACATGCATCAAGAATTTCAGTGAAAATACTGGAATTGAACATGTTCTTGTTGAGGCCGGAATCATTAAGCTAACAGGAAGATCATACAAAACCGGCTACGTTAATGTACCTATTGTCGAAGTCTTGATTTAGTGATTTTTATACCCCTGTTTGCCATTGAATAAATGGAGATCTCATATGACTACTTTCGAACAAATGTCAGCTTTAGTGGATATCGAAATCAGTCTTATTAAAACTGTCAGACGCATTAAATTGCTCAAAAGACCACCGTCAAATTTGCTCTTAGAGACTTATCGCTCATTCAATGAGTTGAAAGCTCAAAGTGTCAAATTAGATAGTTACGCAGGCGACTGCATTATTGCTCGAATTGACCATCTTCTACAGGACGATGAGATACAAGCACTTCTAAAGAAGTAACCCCCCATTCGAAGTTTGTTTCCCAACAAACATAGAAACAAAGATCCGCTCTTAACCCCCATAACCTTAACCCAACACGGGACCTATTAGCTTACCCGTGCGGTGGCCTAGTACGTCTCAAATTCCAGTTCTTGGAGGAGCTAACTCATGCCACGAAACATTCCAATAAGTAAGTTTGCTGACTTTATTTTGTTCTACAAGATCAACGGCAAGGTGAAGCAGAAAAAGTTTGAAGATACAGAGGCAGAAAATGTGTATCGCTACGCTAGGTCATTCCCACAAGGAATAGCTTGGAAAATTAGACAACTACCCTCACAGCAACAGGTGTGATTATGAATATTGAAATGACAGAAAAAGCCATGGCAGAACCGGTCGCGATGCATCTAGAAGGTGCTGATGTAGCCGTCGTTGTGGAATATTTTTTAGGTCGCCTAGTTAACGAGATTCCTGAAGAGAATCTTGAGGTGGTACTTAAATCATGCAGCTCAGAAATCGATATTCATTCTAAAAAATGACACCTGCACTTACTAAACCCCATGTGCCTACGCACGAACTATACCGAGGAACTACCATGTCTTTCACAACAAAATGCGCAAATTTGAAATGTAACTTCATGAGCAAATTTGCACTCACTACTATCATCGGCTTGTCTTCTTCCACTGTACTTGCAGATTGTAAGTTTGGTGCAGAGACAATCCCTTTAGGTGAACAACTCACAATCCGTGATGAACGCTTAGTTGAGCAAAGTTATGAATATTATCTCAAACAAGGTCACACGAAAGAGAAGAGTATGCAAATGGCCATGTCCAGCGATTGGACGGTCGTAACCGTTGAGTGTACTCGTCAATTTGCCATGAACCCTGAATTCTCACCAGAGACAGCAGAACATCCAGGTTCCCAATTTGTTTATATTGGTGATGTGCTGGTGGCTGGAGAGTTTCAACGAGAATTTTTACCAACTGTAATGGGCTTGTCCCTAAATGATGAGGAGACATCCCATGTACAATAGAGTTATTGATTCCGATTGGGTCATGATTGATCAATCTTTAACACCGTGTAAGTTCAGTACTGCATTTCATGAATACTTGTGCTTACGACGTCATGATAATCATCATGATTTTGATACGAAAAAGCACGGATTACTTACACCCACGCGCAATTACTCAATTGAGTTTCTAATGGCTGCTACCCATTCTTTTATCGACTTCGGTGACACGATAGTGGTTCCACTTCGAGCAGGGAAGAATGACATCCAAGAAACATTGTCGTTTAAGTTTGTAGCGTGTTTAACCGATTCAGTTGCCAAACCATTATGGGAACAATACGCCGAATATCACTCCATTCGCTCCGTCGAACGGTTTGCTGAAGCGGTGAATTCCAATAAGAGCTTTATTTGGTCATGGTTAAAACTTCAAGCATCCACGTCTGTGAACCAAGAGCAATCCACCAAACCATCGAGCAGTTTAGAAGATGATTTGCGAGAACTCTTATGCGACTTTCGTGAAGATGAAAAACTCAAAAAGCAACGTAGAAATACGAGCTTAGATATAGACAAAGGTTACTTTGAAGGGTGCGAATGCACGCTGGCTTACGTTCAATCACACATCATTCGTGTGTTACGTAGCCATGGCGTTCGTATTCCTGAACAAATAAACTAAAAAAATGCTCCCATCATGGGAGCATTTATCTTCAATTTCATTCCATTTCCTTCATTCAGTTAGGCTTATCCATGTAACCGAAGAAGTCCCCCAGCGGTTATTCTTTTGGGTTTTATATTCTTTTACCCCACTTCCGATTCGATACAGCAAGATCGCTTGATCTTCTATGTTCGATAGCTTGGTGCTCAAATCCCCATCACCAAACTGTGTAATGACCTGATTGATGAAGTCATTTAGAGCAGCTGTCTTCTGGTTGATGTTAATGGCCACCAAGTCACCGTCACTGAGTGTCGCAAGGTTTTCATCCAAGTCAGAATTACGCCAAGTGGAAACGTCGGCAAATCCATAACTATGATACTCAGCATTTGCACTCTTTCTTAGAAAGACTTGAAGGTTGCCTGTTGGGGCTTTCAATCTGTCCATCTCCAATGTTCGATCACATCGATTAGAGTCGGCATCTGAGCATGTTCTTTGTACGACGTAACGCCAATCGTGAGGTGAGTCTATCCAAGGGAATTCAATGCTGAAATTCGCAACTTCCGCATCCGGAGTAAAATAGAATATGGGTAGAGCTGACCCTGCTTTATCAAGGTTAACGGTTATCGACACCGAATCACCTGGTGCGGCAACCTTATCACCGACCATCATGTCATGAGTGTTATTAACATCAGCGGTGATTAGAGCCTCATGTGGGCCTTCTACTAAATTACCCTCACCACTTTCAAGTGCTGGAATGGTCACGAGGGTGTGTGGTGTATTGTCTAAGTCAAGCAGCTGCACATCGGAAGTGATAATCTCAAAATTTTGGTTCAAGTAGTCATTGTTTGTCGAGGGGATAACCTGAATATCGAATGTCCCTGCATTGTACGTCTTGAGTCCATCACTTGTTTCGAAGGTGATGTCGTGATGCATGCCAAGATCATCGTCAGTTGGATTCATCTCAATGACACCCAACTCATTTAATCGCATGAAGTTAGGCTTATTGATTATATTGACGACCGGTTTCCCGTCAGTCCTTGTTGATTTAATTTGGGTGAAGACATTCTTTATTTGACCAGACACAAGGTGTGGAGGCAAGGTGAAGGAAGTGCCGCTTGATCGTACATTTACATCGACATTGCCGTCAGTAAACAAGTTCGATTCGTCAGTCACTCTGTATTTAAATGTCTGAATGCCATCATGGTCAGGTGATGGGGTATAAGTAAAGGTACACGGGGGAGTCATCGTCACAGTACCATAATAAGGCTGTTGGCTTACCATGCAGCTGTGGCTATCCGTTGTGTTCCTATCCGTCCATGTGCCAGTTACCGTAAAAGGCACACCTTGAGAGATATCCCCTGTTTTGTGTTCAGCTATAGGTGGATATAGTTGCTGAATGGAATTGTAACGCACCTTCCCTTGTGACCAGTTAAAAAAGCCGAAGTATCCCGGAGCTACGGTCAGGTTATTGACATCAAATATTGTCGCGCCATCTAACTTGGTCACAATCCTATTGGGAAACAGCTGCATTTCAAATTGATAGGGCTGGCCGTGCATCCACTCTACGTTTCGCTTTTTGCCTAAGATAGTATTTTTGCCTTGTTCGACATCATGAACCGTCCACCCATAATCGCTCATCTGATCTAGGGTGCCATCGAAATAAATCAAACTGAAACCACTGTCTGCAGAGGTCGGTAGCTTTTTCCAAGAGAACAGGTAAAAGCCACCAGCAGTAGGATCGCCGTAAATGAAACCGATATAGTCATCATCACCGGCTCCTGCATCAACCTGTATGATCCCTTTGAAGGTTCGATACTCATACTTGTTGGCACTCATAAACGCGGTAGGCGCACCATTAATGCTTTGATACACGCTTTGGCCATCTTGACTTACCGCCCAGTTTCCCGAAGCCGCTGCGCCGTATTGCTTCCAAGTGTGGAGATTTACTCGGTCAGATTCCGCGTGTGCAACACCCACAGTCATCAGTAAGTGTATGACCATGCCAGAAAGGATGTTCCTTGGATTGAATTTCATGGCTTGTTCCTCTTATTAATGAATCGGTGAACCCGCGCTTTCGCTGACATCATCCTCAAGTTCGGTTTGCAAACGAGCCAGAGAAAACTCACAAATATCAATTAAATCTGCATCATCATTAAATTTCGCGACCGATAAAATGCTGCTTATGAGCAATTGGCGCAAATGCAGGGGCGTATCATCGGTGACACCTAAAACCTTTAATGCCGCCACTAACCGGACAGTACTATTGGTTTCTGTGTTGGTCGAAGTCGTATTTGTAGTCATCATTTACTCCAGTTTTCTTTTGCTGCGAACGCTGTGGGAAACGTGCGTATTGGGGGCTGTGCACTAGCACTAAACCGCAGAAAATTTCAACGCCAACCCAAAATCACGGGTTTAGATTGGCTACGTAAGCTGAGGATATCTCAGTGTCGAACCAAGAAATTCAAATAAGCAGGGCTATATCAGCGATTAAATTGATACGACTAAGAGATTGGTGTGACGTTTAGCGAGCTGTCGGTCACTGAAGCGATGCTTTGTCAATTAAGGTGCGATATTGGCTTCGCTAATTTCTAAAAGGAGAGAATGGGGCGTGTATAAATGAACTGAACCAATCAGTCAGCATAAATAAGGTACATTATGAACAACAACATGAAGAACTTTAACTTTAGAATTACGTGCATTGGGTTGATACTAATGCTGTGTTGCGGTCTGTCATTTTTTTTCCAAGCCGCAGTAAATGGCTACCCACTATTTGAATTCATTGCCGAAGTAGCTTTACGAAACAATCTTCCGCAAGATGTTAAAAATCTCGCGATGCTTCAATTACTTCCAACTGTCGGTGGCTTATTGTTAGCTATCGGTGGTACGAAAAAGATGATCGCTGAGAAAAAGACTGCCGAATCGTCTGACGTCGAAGAGCAAGCATAAGTTAAGTGGTTAGGGACCTCATAAACCGCATTATGAGGTCTTGCTGATCCAAAACTCACCATCGCAAGGACCGACGAAAGGAATGGCTTCGCCACTGTTTAGGTACGAGTCTTCGCGTGATTCTCTTGGAGAGACAACGCAATGGTAAGTAATTGGAGATAAGCTAATAAAGAAACCAAGTTTCATCGGTCTAGATTGTCGATCCCAATATACTCGGCTGCGATATTGGTGACCTGTTTGTCTCCTATACACTATATCTTCGCGACCAAAGTAGTTCACTAACTCTTGCGTGCTTACTTTTAAAGAGAGTGTTACTGGAGCTAACGAAACGGTAGCGGTACTGAACCCAAGGTCAATTAAATCCTTTCGCATGTCGTTATAGTTTTGAATGTCGCGTTCCGGTGTATCGCTATATTTACCTCGTACTAAGCTTACTTCGTCAGAGCTCGTGATTAGATTCGAAGAGTGCGCAACGTTTTTGTAAACACCGATACGCGTAGCATCAACTAAAAAAATAGGTTCACGAGAGCATCTTTTTTCCGAAAGTGTCAAAGATTGATGAAGGTCGTAAATTTCTTTGGCTTGTTTCTGAAGTTTATTGAACAGGCTTTGATCGCCATTAACGTGACCTATCCAGCGAATATGTTGAGGTTTGGTCAGACGAAGATGGCCCGATTCAGTAAATTCTTCACTGTATTTTGGGTAGCAATGCGAACCAAATGACTCCACTTCACTTGAAGAAGAGATCACATCGTCGAAGAACTGTTCTTCTAATTTGAAGAATCGCACCCAATCAGCGTTGCGGTTTGTCATTCTGGAAGACTCTCAAATAACGTATTATGTTATTGTATAAAATTATTGGTTAAAAACAAAATGAGCCTTGTATGACGAATAAATTGCCAGTGAAAGTGGTTGAGAACATAGGTGTTGATTGCTTTTCTCGATGCCCTTATTGCAATACAAAGGTCATTGAAAATGCGGTTGTTGTGAAGCATCTCGAAACCAAGCAATTGTCAGTAGCGCATCAAGAATGCGTCGAGGAAAAGGCGCTAGACACTTAAAGGAGCTCAACTTTATGCAAGAACTATGGTTATTGGTGATCTTCTATATCACATTTGGGTTTTGGGTTGGATGCGGCACCGCTCCCGCAATTCTCGTATGGATTAAGAACCCACACGAAAGCACTTCGTGGAAGCTCTGGGCCGTCACCTTCAGTTTAGCAGAAGGGCCAATTGGGTTGCTTTCCATCAAAAATTGGAACATGGAGTAAAGATTATGCGTATGTCTATTGGAAGAGGTTATAAGAGGCTGACAGTCGCCTTTACTCTCTTGGTCGTCATGATGTATATCGAACCTGTTTCTTCATTGTTAAGCGTCGATACCAAATCTCTAGCCGATATTTCACTCATTCTATGCACGATATGTGTGCTCTCTATGTGGATACAGAGAAAGTTAGTTAGCGACCGTACCTAACATCATCCGGTGACACTTTTTCCGCGATGTCTAAAAGTATAGCGACTACCGTTCTTTGAACATCTTGCTTTTGCTCTTCAAGAGTAGAGCTAAATAAACTGATCTTTCTATCGATACCCGTTGCGATGGCATAGCCAGCTGATGGGTAGAGCACGATATTAAACGCGTCACTAATTTTAAGTTCGTGAGTGCCGTCATCCAAATTTCTCCATGAAATCATATCTCTCTCCTGTGCGCTAAGTGCATTGAAGTTCAAACAATAGCATCATCCAAAGTGGGTACACGGTAGTTTTGAAGGATATGAAAAAAAATTTTGGAATCTCGGAAAAATTAAGTAGGTTTAAATCAAAAGGAATACATTCTTATGTTAAAACCAACTTTCACACTCTTAACTGATTACGTAATGAACGTCATCACGGTAGTTATTCAAACCCTGAAATACATCATTCCGACTCTGTGTATCTTACTCAGCTGTTATTTTGGTGATTATGTGTTCATAGTCGCAATGGGCGTCTCACTCGTACAGGCAAAAGCCATTAGAAACATCGCCTATGAAAAGATAGTGCTCGATGCTCCGACGCACATGAACCTCTCTATGTTTCATTCCGAATATTGGCACCGGTTCTGTAAGACGGCCAAACTTATGACGAAGTTCTCTGTTTTTTATCTACTCTTGTTTGCACTTGATTCATTCAATTGGAACGACACCTTTATCAATAAAAATTATAGCGAGAACCTGGCCTTAGAGAATCTATGGCCTTGCTTATTATCGGGCTGGAACTATGCTCTTGTCCTATTGGTAGCGTTCATGACTTGGGTGATAATGACACCGATAAAATTAGTATTCGGTAGCACCGAGATATTGATGCTGGAGTGGTATCCGATCACTAATCGTTGGAAACATGCATCAGATATAACCCTCCATTTGGCAGACCCTTACAAACCAATAAAAGGCAAAAAAGACCAACTGATCAGAGAAATGAAGATGTTTACTAGCGCATTGAATGGTAGTGGATTTTACTCACTCAGCGTCAACACACACGTAATTAGTGGGAAGTTATGGGAACTACTAAAGATAACGTTAAGTGATGCAGTCATCGATGTGAACAAGAAACGTAAAAATTGGCTCGACTTCACCGTGTATAAGGTAGCTATCTACGTCAATCAGTGTGGCCTGAAGGGAAAATCCTATCAACAGTATCGTGAACTTATAGGTAAGCAGAGGTTTGAGAATAACCACATCGTAAAAATTCGCTTCATTGAAAAGCCGATAAAGCGAGAGTCGGTCCTGATTAAATAGCGTGTATTAAAAGGCTCTGATTGTTAGAGCCTCATTCATACATCAATTTGTCGAAGTCTTTGAGAATCGTCATACCGTAGCTGGTCAATGACAGCCAACGAGGACGTCTTCCTGAAACGGGATCAATTCCCATTGCTATTAAGTCATATCTCGTCATATTCGTGACGTTGAAAATTGGAAGAGAGGATTTCTTGTTGGCATGTTTAACCAAGTCACTGAGAAATTGATACGAATCCTTACCATCTCTATTGACCCCGTAGAGCTCTGCTATCTCTGTCATAATATTGCCATTTCGAGTGGCATCAATCAGTACGAATGTGGACAGGGAAACATCATATTTGTTTGCTAGGACACGAGACACGTATTGAAGACCACCAGGTTTGAGCTGCTTAGACATCTGTTAACTTCCTGAAATTCGATATAACAATAGATAGCTTTAGTAATATCTAATATTACGCCACTAACAGCAACACACAATACCGGTTGAACCACAACCTTGTGATGACAGTGTGCTTAATAGAACACATCGATGTTGTATATCTAATCCAAAGACAATTGAAGGAACTGAGATATGCAAACGAAGCAAGGCGAACTGACATTTAATACTGGTAGAGGTTATGCACCGGATGGACAAAGAATTCATGCGACTATTATCGATGATACTGAAGTAACACTTCGTGTGCGATTTTCCGATAAAACGCGTGGGATAGATGGCGAAGTACAAGTGCTCGAATTCACCGAGACTGCCATTATGCGTGAGTATGATTCCGGTAACTATACAGAGGTGTAATGGCCATGAATACAACAACACCAAGTAAGGTTCACAACAAGATGAGCACTCAAGAGATGGCCGCATATATGTTGGAGTCGGGAGTGCATTACACTGCTGCAAGTCTATCAAAAGAGTTGGGTATACCTCTAGCCAATGCATCTGGAAACTTATATAACATAATAACCGGGAAAAAGTATGAGACTGATTTAGTAGGTAAGCCAGTCACCGTAAAAGTCGTGGATATACGTGGACTTAAAAAGGGGCAGCGTTTGTGGTCCCAGATTCTATCGGGCTGCTGGTCTTAGTGACAATGTAACGCAAATAAATGGAGAACGTTATGATGGGGATTATTCGCAGTACGATGTATTTGGTTGTTTTACTTGCTTCGTTTTCATCACTGGGAAATGACATGTGGCGTGGGTTGGTAGTTAAGGAAGAGCATCGATGTTCACCATACGATAAGAAAAGCCAATACCCATATCCCGCTTCAGTAGAGTCAGCGATAGTCGATAGTATGGGAGGTCAGATTTATGGCCCTTATACTGGCACCTACTACCAATCAACTTCAGAGACAGACATCGAACACATCATTGCAGCCAGTGAAGGGCATGACAGTGGGCTCTGTGCGGCAAGCCCTGAAACAAGAAAAGCATTTGCAACAGATCTATTGAACTTGACCCTAGCATCCCCAGCTGTGAACCGTTGTAGTTCTACTGGAAAATGCGGCTTGGACGCTGGCGAGTGGTTACCGCCAAGAAACCAATGTTGGTTCGCGTTCCGTGTCATTGAGATAAAAACTAAGTATGGCCTTAGTGTAAATCCAGTCGAAGCGAACACGTTGGAGAGTGTTATCAATAATTGTCAGTCTTTTGAAATGGTATTCTATGCACCTGCGGGAAGCGCTCCAACTAAATACGTCACCCAATCTATGGGGCATGCGTTGTCCTTGTATGACGACAACAACAACGGACGTATCACTTGTGCCGAAGCTCGAAATCATGGGATTGCACCAGTAATGGCTCATGACCCGGCATACGAATTCATGTCTGACAGAGACGGTGATGGTGTTGTGTGCGAGTAAACGAATTATTGCTGGCGAGACTGAAGTTTTGCCAGCGTTCTCTTTGATAACTTATGACCCACAAAAACAAACAAACCCAAACAGACTAGACCGACGCCAGTACCATAGTCATTAAAAATGTGGACTAAAGCTAACCAAGCGAAAAATAGTACAACAACTAATATTGCAAACCTTACTAATGGCATAGTGACCTCTTGCCTTTCCCTTTGATTTAAACAACTTAACATCGTTTAGGTGAAACCTAAATATACACGATATCATATTATGTTATCGTATACAGGGCTCTTGTTCATTATGTCGCCCTCTC
Organism: Vibrio sp. Makdt; assembly: GCF_027587015.1. Taxonomy (NCBI): domain Bacteria; kingdom Pseudomonadati; phylum Pseudomonadota; class Gammaproteobacteria; order Vibrionales; family Vibrionaceae; genus Vibrio; species Vibrio sp. Makdt. Next base: position 11,135 of record NZ_JAPPTH010000031.1, on the reverse strand, counting down.
AACCTCTATCTCACCTTAAATTCTATAGCGCTAGTTACCTACTGAGACATTCTCTTGCCTTTTATCTAGATTCGGGGCTAGAATCACACTGTATAAATAACCAGTATAAATTATGAATATATTAACTTATCCAGTGAGTGCAGGCGTGGTGGGTTTTGAGTCCCCAGCTGCAGAATATAAACAACTGGAATTGAGCCTTGATGAATTGCTGGTGGAACACCCTTCATCAACTTTTTTAGCGCTGGCACAGGGAGATAGCATGCAAGGAGTTGGGATTTTTTCAGGTGATGTATTGATTGTAGATCGAGCCCTTACTGCGAAAGACCACGATATTATCATTGCCAATCTAAACGGTGAACTGGTTTGTAAAATTCTAGATATCAAAGGACGTCGCTTGCTGAGTGCGAATGAATCAATGAAGCCGGTAAGAATTGATGAACAAGACTCCTTCGCAATAGAAGGGGTATTAGCGAGTTCCATCAGACTCCACCGTGTATCAACTATGTTTTCGGGTTAAGCATGTATTCATTAATAGATGGCAATTCATTCTACAATTCGTGTCATCAAGTCTTCAGACCTGATTTACGTGGAAAGCCGGTTATCACCGTCAGTAACAATGATGGTTGTGCCGTTGCGGTAAACAATCAAGCGAAGGCGTTGAACATTCCAAAGTTCGAACCTTACTTTAAAATCAAGGCATTATGTGAGCAACATGGCGTTACAGTCTTCTCATCTAACTATGAACTGTACTCCAGTTTGAGCTTGCGGATGATGCAAGTGATTGCACGTTTTGGACCTGAACAACTGATCTATTCAATCGATGAAAGCTTCCTAAATCTGGACAAGTGCATAAACATTCCTTGTTTACGAGAGCATGGGGCCGCAATTCGAAAAGCAATATGGAAAGAGTGTCGGATCCCGGTCTGTGTGGGAACCGGCCCGACGCTCACCCTCTCAAAATTAGCCAACCACGCAGCGAAAAAACTCCCTGGTTATCAGGGGGTATGTGTTTTAGATTCAGTGAAAGAAACCCAACGTGTTCTCCAGGCTATTGATGTGGGTTCAGTTTGGGGGATTGGTCGCAAGCGAACGAAAGCATTGCAATTTATGGGGATCACTACCGCAGCGCAACTAGCAAATTTTTCACCTTCAAAAGCGAGAAAAGAATTCGATGTCGGTGTTGAGCGCACGATACGGGAGCTCAATGGTGAAAAGTGTATTCCATTCGACATAGCAAGAGCAGACAAACAACAAGTTTTTTCTACCCGCAGTCTGGGTAAGCGCATAACGGAATTCGATGAGCTTAGACAAGCTATCAGTCTGCATGTGGGCATTGCCTCGCGAAAGATCCGTGCTCAACAGTCACTTTGTAAAGTCTTGGTTTGCTTTGCAGGAAATTCACCTTTTGACGAAAAGCCGGTTAGTTTCAAAGCGATTCGCAAATTTGAGTACGCGACAGCTGATGTGGATACCTTAACCAGTGCGGCCTGTGCTCTGGCCAAAACACTCTACAAAGAAGGTGTTCAGTACTACAAAGTCGGTGTTGGGCTGATTGACCTCGTTGACGGAAGACATGAGCAAGCTGACCTATTTAACCCACAACCAAATAATGCAAAGTTAATGGCTTCGTTTGATCAAATAAACGCAAAGTATGGAATGGACACTATCTTTCTGGCTGCGCAAGGAACACCTACAAGACAGTCTTGGGGTATGCGCCGCGAAATGCTGTCTCCGCAATACACCACTAAATGGAGCGACTTACCTAGAATCGCCTGCTAATTTCTACCCACCGCGTTTGCCATACGCAATCTATTCTCCAATTCAAGCTCTTTATTTGAACATACCTGTATCGGGTTGTTGGATACTGAACTCAGTAGTACTTAACAAAGTAGAGAGCAAGAATGGCAGACACGCTAAAAGACCCGTTTATAAGGCAACGACTCCCCTCGAATTCTAAACCAGCATTCGATGACTGGATTGCGCACGTTCCTGTGGGTAATCAGCTGCCGCGAGGCAAGTATTTCCAATCTAAGGTCACAGTACCTAAGCACCAGTCAAACGAAACAGAATTGCAGTTCAAACCTTCCCGTTAAAGGCAAAGATATGACTTCAATAAAAATCGTTTCTACAGCTCAACGGCTTTACCAATGTCGTGAACAACAAATATTTCTTTCAGGAGAGCAGGGGTTCATTGAAAAATATGAGAAATGGTCCCCTGTCATACGATTAACGATGGCCAAATTCAATTGTAACGAGTTACATGCCCTGGTCAGAATCTTAGAGATCACTGAGAAGCGACATGACTCAGGTATGTTTACTCATTTGTTGTCGGCAGTAGCATGTGAGATGTGCGAACCAACACTTACCGTTAACTCGAATTATACGACCGAATTCAAAGCAGGAGTTATTGCGAGCAGAAAAGGGGAGAAGTTTGACCCTGAATGCCATATCGAGTGGCAAGAAGGCTATATCCGAGAACAGTTAAGGAGGGTGGCTAATAATGCTCAAACTCGATCTCACTGACTATATGGGGCCTGTTGATAAAGCGTTACTCAGGTTAAGCATCCTAAGTATCGGGTCGCATGTCATGTTAGTGACTAGCTTCAATGGCGAACTCTTCGGTTTCGTTGAAACACTGATTACCTGTTGCTTCGTTTTGGTAGTGGCAACCATTGCCTACAAACAGAAAAGAAAGCTGCGAGCAGAGCAACTTTGAGTTCTTCCTTCTTCCATAGCATCGTCTAAATATTGAAACCCGATACGAAGTTAAATTGGGAGACTTAGGATGTATAACAAACTCACAGTTAATCTCAGGGAGAGAATATGAAGACAGTGACAGAATTACACACGATGAATGTGGCTCTATATTGCCCTCACTGCGGAGAAGAACAAGGTGGTTTTTGTGTCAACCCAGCAGGTGGTGAATTTGAATGTGACGATTGCCATAAGCCATACAAAGTCCACTCTGAAGCCGATATCGAACATAGATAATCAGCGGTGATGACCGCAGTCCAATACTCCATATCAATAACATTTAAATCTTGTAAGGAAACGAGTATATGAAAAGAAATGTACACAGAGAGATTGAAATCAATTGGTTGAAAACAGTTTGTATCGTGTCACTGATAGCTTGGACTGTATTCCTTAGTTTCAACGACTCTTTATTGATTGTCGAACAGGCTTGGCTGATCGTTATACCTTATTTAACTTCAGCATTTGTTTGGTTAACGTCACCAGCCAAACTGATTGCCATCGAGTATTCATACACTTATGAGCATGAGTCTTAGAAATCAGTTAGGAACCTGTTCCTCACCACTATAGAACACCTCGGTGTAATTTATCCCCACCGATGGATATCGATTGTCAGATCAATGGAGAAAGCAGGATGCTAAAAAAAAGAACGATAAATGATGCGATGTCTATAGTATGTATTTTCTTATTTCTGGAGATACATTACCTGCATTTCATGACTGACCAACCAGAGCTGTATGACAACCTAAAAAGCTTAGTAGCTATGGTTCTGGTCATTCCGCTCATTAGTATTGCTTGCCGTATCGATCTCCTAGCCAACAAAAAGGTACTCGCCAATCCAGCTGTGATTCATCTAACAACACAACAATGCGAGTTAATGTGGCAAGGAGAAGAGTTAAGTAAAATTTCAACAATACCCGAACGGTAACTAAACGGACGTAGGTGATTTTCAATAGCTTCCATCCTGAGCTAAATAAAACCTAAGACATTGAAGTGCAAGATGCTTTGGCTGGTAATAACCCCCCTGCAGCTGTCAGCAATAGAGCTTCAACTGACTGGTTATTTTCGTCCTCTAGATGCGCGTTTCTGTGCCATTGCACCATCTTTTGCCAATATTCCGCGACCGTACCTCATCACCATAGCCGGTGTGGACCAACGTCCAGCTTGCTGTACTTGCAAGATGGTGTATCCATCTGTCAATAAATCCTGACACGCGCCAACTCTTGCACTGTGGCCAGTAAAAGTGGCAATACCAACCTTGCCCAAATTAAGCGCTTCCCATGCTTTATTGAAGATCTGCTCGATAGTCCATGACGTCATTTTCTTATGTTTTTTGCCGCTTTCAGGGTGGGCTGGGTCGATTAACTTTGGTCTATATGGCGTGTTGTGTCGGCTCACACCGACGAACAAGAAAGCTTGTTCATCAGTGTCATCAAGCCCTGCCAATTCTACGTATTCATGAATAATATCAACAGCTTCTGGACTAAACACCACTGTATCTGGTTCGCCACTATGATTAGATTTCGTGATAGGGATAGTCAGCAAAGCCGTTCCGTCACCTGGGTACTCTAAGTGACCAAAACGGATGTTTGCGATTTCCGACGCACGAAGTAGGGTTTCATAAGCAACAGTCAGCAAAGCCAGATCACGACGATACCGTAGGCTAGGGGAATGACGCCATAATTCGGTTATCTTATCTAAGTGTTTCTCTCGAAACGCTGAAGCCTGTACAATACGTTCACCCGCCTCAACTTTTCTTCGAAAGATACCGGCCATCTTGTCACGCACGATTTCATCAAGAAATGGATCCGGACAACCCGAGATACGATGAATTTTTGAAATGGCCCACGCATAAGATCGATTTGAGTTACGGTGTAAGTCGTCGACCTTATCTTCAAAGAATAATTCGATAGTTTCTGCGGCTGCTGGCAATGGGTGATGTTCATGCTCGTGACACCATTTCTCAAATCGTGACCAGTTGCTATAAAGCTGAGAAAGTGAGTTCTTAGCATAACGCTCTTCACGTTTATTGAACTCTCGCAAAAGATGGTGAATAGCATCTTGAATTTTTTGGTACTGTTCGTTCGATGTACCGTGCTTTCGTGCGAGCATGATCGCTTGGTGAACATGTTCTGGCCTTAAACGGGAAAAATCCGTATGAAGTGAGATTTCAGTGCCGACCATATCATTTCCAACTTATGCTTTCGTAGTTCGTTACAGTCTAACCAATTCCACGCATTTTTTCTAGATCACATATAATTGTAATTATCTGAGATCTAGAAAATTGAGAAATTTGAGCTTTCAATCTCATGAACAATCACCGCTGCATAGTTATTAGTTAAAAGCATTACAGTGTCACTTAATTAGACAGAGTAGGGCAGTTGTAATGTCGTAGTTGGTGCGCAACCAGATAAAATAAGATTCCTATCAGGTGCAATGTCTCACATAGCACAATCGAACATCGAACAGGTGTTCGTTCGTTGTGGACGTTCGGTGTATGTTCGATTAAAATGTATGAAATCCAAATCTGAACTTGAGTACCATCCAATGAGCGACATCAGCACACAGAAAGACCTTACCGCAGAACAGTTACAACGACGCCAACGTGTTTTCGAGATTTGTGATTCGCTCTTCGTTAAAGGCGAAAAAACCAGTGTGCGAAATGTGCTATCGATGATGCCAGATGTAAAATCTACCAGCACAATCAATGTGGATGTCCGTGAATGGAATACTCAAGCTAAGAACAAACGAATGGACTTATTCCGCGAGCGTGGTTTTAGTGATGAGTTCGTTGAATTGTTCTCTACTGAAATTACTCGGTTAAGTGCGGCCAAAGACGCAGAGCACAATGCCGAAGTACTCATGTATAAAGATGAAGCAGATCTGGCCAACGAACTCCTTTTGAAAACTGAGGGTGACCTTGAGTTAGCTGGTGTTCAGTTGCAAGAAGCGAACACTACCATTTCATTGAAAGACAAAGAAATAACTAAACTAAAAACCGAGCTTGAGCAAAGCCAGAAGAACTGTGAAGGTATTGAAACGCGCCTAAGTGATGAGATTAGTGTGTTACAGGACAATGCGAATAATCTAAAGGTCGAATTGGACAAGCATCAAAGTTTACTAGCTAAAGCCGAGGTGAAGCTAGAAAACCAAGTCACTGTGATTAAGAATCTAGAAAATCAGCTTACAGATTGCCGCAAGCAAATTTCCGAACTAAGTGACACTGTGACGCAAAAGTCCGGTGAGATCATCAGATTTGAAACACAGGCTCAAGGTGACGCTCAACTCCTTCAGGAATTACGCGAGAGTCGAAACAAATTCAGTACCGACCTATCGGAACTTGAAACCGAATATATCACATCGAAATCTGAGAATGCTCGCCTAAGCAGTGAGTTGGAACAAGCCATGATTAGGTTTGGTAATGCATCCGAACGACTTACCTCACTCTCAGACCAGTTGACTGAGCTACGAATGTCTAACAGTCAGAACCTAAGCACCATTGAAAGACAAGGTGCCTTCAACACTCGCCTAGAACAAGATATTAAGCGTCTTACTGAGCAAAACGAAACACAGGAAAAGGAACTATCGACGAAACAGGCGATCATCAAAGAACTTGAGGCCAAAAACACTCAGTTAGACAATAAGTAAGCCCAAGTTATTAGACACTCAGTTTTCCATTAAATGGTGTACAACCTTATGTGTACTCATCTAACTGGAGAAAATTATGAGAGCGACAACAAGCTTGTGTGATGTGTTCCAGGACACGAAATTTTCAGCGGTCAAAGATAAACTCAAGGATCTTGCGGAAATCAATAAACTGTTTCATGAAGAGTTTCCACACTACGGCAATCAGCTGCGTGTGGCGAACATCAGTGGAGGTTGCATTGCCATTGAAACGCCAAATAGCATGCTACTCACGAGATTGAAATTTGACAGAATACAAATTCTAAAATGGGCTGAGTCCGTTGATTTGTCTGCGAATGATCTGAAACTAACCGTCAATCCGGCATTGTATAAGCAATTAGGATCAGATGTTTATGGTCAAGGATCGCCTAAGCATCGAAAATAGAGTGTTTAATTGACAACACAATAGCTCGCCCAACCTAAGATGGGTTTGTGGCAATATAATGCGCCATGACAACGTATTGACGAATCCATATGCAAATATGGCAGAGTGAAAGTCGCCTAACCGCGACTTTTTCATTTCTACAGTAAGTTGCTCTACTCTATTGAGTCGTTCAAAAGACTCTATACATCCGATACTTGAACCCTGCAGGCTTTAAACCATTCACTCAAATCAACTTTGTGTATTTATCCACCAGCCACTAACAAATTTTGTGGATATCTCACCACCCTATTGAGCTCAGAGGCTTCAAACCGATATTTGTACAATCTATGCATGAAATTGAGCCCTCTATTTGCACACTTGTCATTAAGATTGCTGTTCAATTGAACGGACTGTAATGGATTTAGCAAAGAGATGTGACTATGACGGACGCAATACAAAATGAATATCAGAAAGAGAGAAACGTGCTCGCGATATCTCTGTTTGTACCTTTGGTGGCCGCAGCTTGCCTTGCAGGAATATTGATTGGTAAGGGTAAAGTTGAGCTATCAATCTTTCACGAAGTCAGTGTGATTTTGGCGTGCAGCGGTTTTATCATTGGTATCATTTTTGGCAACCGACTTGTGTTGACACAAATGGAAAAAGTCATCGCGATCCGAGAACGCAGTCAACGCGCCGTTAGGATACGAAAAGCACTGTTAAACGGCGAGATCAAACCCTATTTCCAAAGTAGGGTATCTGAAAAAAGCGGTAAAATTAATGGCTGTGAAGCTTTGGCCAGGTGGGAATCTCAACATGGCGTGATACCACCTGCAGAGTTCATCCCTTTCTCTATAGAAGAAGGTTTAATTTCAAGCATAGACACCGAAATTGCAGTCCAAGCCATACACCAATTGGAAGTGTGGGTGCATGAGCATACTATTGAAGACAACTTTACGCTTTCGTTTAATGTTGCCGCCGACACCCTACAGTGTCCAGATTCAATAGAGAAGATAGCAAATGCTTTAAGCAGTGTAGTGAGTCATAAAGTTGCGGTTGAAATAGAGATTACTGAACAAAGCAAGGTAGACACTAACCAATTGATGCTCAGACACATTGAGATTCTGAAAGAATCAGGAGCAGCTTTGGCGCTTGACGATTTCACAGCAGGTCACAATAGCATGACTATGTTGACGACCATAAAATTTGACACCATCAAATTCGATAGAAGCCTCATCACCTTTAAGTCCCATGATGTCCGTTCACAAGAAGTAAGCATCAAAGTGTTGGAAAGTTTTGTCGGCTTATCTAAAAAGTTGGGGTTGAACACCACTCTAGAAGGGATAGAAACGGAGGAAGCACGTCACTTGTACTCCTCGTCAGGTATAGAGAGTTTTCAGGGCTTTTTATTTTCAAAGCCCTTGTCTTCCAATGACTTCGAGCAACATTATATTAATTTCAACCATTAACACACGATGCCTAATGGAAGTTCCAAAGGTGGATTGGTCAATGTCAGTGGTCTTTTTGTATTGGCTTATGGTGACGCAAGATTAACGCTATCCGCTAATGAAGTAGAACAAATGACTACCTTGATTACCAACGCGTCTTGGTACAGCTAACGTAGAGGGAAAATGATGATAAAGCGTATCGAATTTAATGTTCTAGGATGTGGTATGAACACGAGAACGACAGCTAACGAACTTCTTATTGATGTCGCACATGAGCGATTAAATAACTGGTTAGTTGAACACGCAGTTTCAATTGTCAATATTGAATCTATTTATGAGACTAAAATTAACACTGGCGACAGTAGATTTACTTGCCTACGACTTTGGTACACTGACTAAACTGCAACCCACCACTAAGGCAAGAAATGCCAAAAGTAACTATGGCCGAGCTGGTGGGTGCTTTTACAAACGTTTAGTTAACCGGCTCACTATCATGAAGATCAGCCTTCACCGCCCCATCGACCAAGAGTACAGACACCGAATAAATAGACTGTTCAATGTTGCCATCTTCATTCATCCGTTCATAACCACCGATAGTCTTGTCCCCGTGCTGTTCTACCAATTGGCTTAGGGATTGTTGGTTCAAACTGCCCTCGCCTTCTTGCACTGATTCAGACGCGACAACTGACACAGAGACAGTGAAAGACATTGAGACTACCAAAAAAAAAGCAAATTTCGAATTCATACATTTAATCTCTAATGGTCAAACATACTTGCTATATACAACAATTTACGAACAGTTTAGTTCTTGCTATAGCAGTTAGACACATGGCCAGTATGAAATATCTGAATTAAAGCGTTATCGCTCTTGGCTGTCCATATTGTATACCCAAATGAACTGGGTCTAGCTTCTAAAGACCAATCGCTTTGGATCTCATATACGAACCTTGGTGTTTTTATGAAGGTGAGTAGCGAATGGCGATAGTAAGTTTCAACTGTGTCCTCTTTGATTTCTACAAATTCAGTCCAAGACAGGCAGACGGCAAGTAGGCAAAGAGATATCACTTCTTGCACCGGTGGGTGGTAGCTATGGGATGAGCTGACCAGTGAGGTGTAAAACATAAACCCAATAAGGACAATGACCCAGCCTCTTACGAAATTTAACACAGGCACCGTCGCTTGATATTTTGCATTAAAAATAGTCATTGAATTAACTCCGCAATACGTTGATAAGAACCTGGAACCTTACGACTAAACCAATCGTAACGATGTACTTTTTGATCTCGGCTAAATACGTAATCTTGGCTTTTGGTTTTGGTCCACACGGCAACCACCGATTTCGATTTGAATTCATCACTCAGAAACTCAATCGCTCTCGGGGTCATAAAATTTGGATTGATAAAATATGCAGATAGGCCCTTAGACCAACACATATCTATAAACAGTGGATCATCTGAGACAAACACTCGCTTGGTTTTATTAGTGCCTTTTGTGTAAGACCGGATGAATGGTGATCTCGCGGAGCTGTATCCATTGAGTTTAATGAACACTAAGCGACCTTTGTTAACGAACAATAAGATGGGTTCGCCTTGAAACTCAGTGATGGCATCAATAACGGCATTGGGAATCCAACCGTTAACAGCGTTCACATATTCGATAAATTGTTCAGCGTCTGGAATACAGGATAGATGGTCAGGCACATTGCGTTCATCCACTGAAAGCCCCCACTCTTCCACTTCTTTTGGCAAGACTCTCATTCTCGCGATGTCCATAACGATATCCGTGAATTTGATATCTTCAGGTGTGAGTTCACGGTAAATGTCAGCAGGTATATTCAAACCGGCTAGGCGACATAATTCTATAATGGCGCGATGTGCTGTTACTGAGTGGTCGTTTGAATAGGCGTCGATAATCGAAGTAGGTCCACAAGACTCACAGTTGAAACTACCAGTGCCTAAAAAGTGGGTCCCCTTGTTTCCACAGGAAGGGCATAACAACTCGACCATTTCACCAGCACCTAATCTTGGGACCAGGTGACCAAACGCTTGATCGATTGTTTCTTTGGTCATCTTTGGAAATAGATGCTCTTTCAAATATCCATTGACTAGATCGGAATTCATACGCATCTCCGTTTCATTCATTTACACCGAAGGTATAAAGGAAGAATGGAGCAATACCGCGTTAAATTGGTTAATTAATGAAAGAGATTTGAGTGTTTAGGAGGTGTGTAAAATTAGTATAGCTGTAGAGAAGGGATGATATGTCGTAGTGGACCGTAAAGAATCGATTCCTTACCTTTCAAATTCATCAGTTACTATAGCGCTTGCTTACTCTGATAGCGGATTTTTAAGTGCGCTCTAGTTAACTTTGACATTCGATTTCAATGTCTCTGCATGTTCAGGTCGAACGCCACTTGTCAAATGAATGTGAACGATACCTTTGGACTGATCGTGTTCTGGACATATAGCAATACATTGCTCCTTGCCTGCCCAAGATGCGTTTGTATAAGAACAGCCACAATCAAAAGACACCGTATATTGCAGACGACTTGGAACTCTGTGTGACTCATCTACCATCGTTTTTTTCATTGTACTTTCCCTTGTTGTAGACTAGTAAGATAATTAGGTAGCGCAGCAGTCATTAATCATCGTCACCTTCAAAGGCTTTGTCTCGATCCATTTCATTAGAAAGCCAATGAACATATGGAAGACCTCCAAACAGTTTGTCTTCTTCTCTTTCAGGGGATGAATGACGATGAGATACGCCTCGTCTCCTTACTCCAGAATTTTTGCGTCGGTTGTTCTGCATTCTATTGCAAAAATCATCGTGACTTTGTTGCTCAGTTCTACGTGACATAATGTAATCTCCTTTTGTTCCATATTTTAGTTATA
>NZ_JAPPTH010000030.1:0-53506 GCF_027587015.1 Vibrio sp. Makdt | reverse complement strand
TGTATCTAAAATTTATATCATTCAAAGCTCTATTGGCGTACAGTCTGCAGTGTAGATGGCTCAGTCTAGCTGCTCTATGAGCTTGTTAGTTGCGTTGTGGGTTTATGTGACGACGTATGTTGATTACATCTACATTATACGCAGGACGCGATGTCATAAGTTGTACTGACATAATGGCGTTAAAAGGTTCTATGGTTGGCTTTCTGTACTGTAGAGACGCTTGGTGTATCGAGTAGCATATGACCGCGGATGGCTACCTTGATACATATGAGACGTTAAGGCGTGTTTAGAATCGAGCTTTTTGTATGCTTTCCACAAAGCTGCCTAATACGTTTAAACGCATTTGTATGTGCGCGTAAGTACTACCAAGCAACCTACGCGTTCGATGGAAGGGGAGAGGACACTGCCGTGAGATTGATGAATGACGTGATTCAGAGTATCTACGCTCTGCTTGTAGGGTACGTCTGCTTTCTAATATAGGAGTTACAGTTACCGTTTTCTACACTTACTCGCCACCCTTACGTAGCTGATAGACATCGAAAAGAAGCATCTTGCTAAGAACAAGTAAAGCCAGTTGGCAGATACCAACTGGCTTTAGATTTCTTACAGATTAAGAGATGTTTTTAATCAATATCTGATACACAAATACTAGCGTTAGTTACCCAGTCTCCTTCTTCATAACTTCCACCAAAAATATTCATATTTTTACTAATATGGCTGTTCGCTGCTTTTCCACTATCCTTAGTCCAATATTCAAGTCCACCATTACCGACTGGCCAGCCAAAAGCGTTACCGACATCACCTATAGTCGACTGAATAGTTTGTAATTCTTCTTCTGTAGCTAGCCTTTTTCCCGAACCTGTACAACTAGCAACCGAATCCTGCCATGTACCGACACCCCACCAAAAATCATTTTCATAATGATTATGGGACCCATCTGGATTTAACATTAACTCAGATAAGCTGTATTCATGCTTTCCTAAGGTAAATGTTCTATTAAAATCGATGTTAGTGAGATTGATAAGGTTACTGGTTACTTTTGTTTTATTATCACCGATGGCAAATATAGCCGCTGAGCTTTGGTCATGCGAAATAGCAAGTACAGTACTGCCAAATAAATAAAAAGCTTCCTCTTCTTGATTTAGCTGCCATTTGACATTATCTGTGATATCTAACGAAACAGTATCATGCGAATCATTGATAGTGTACTCTCCGATAGCCTTATAAGTTCGACTTTTATTATATGGAACGGTATTTAGATCTGGGTAGTTAGGGTAGTTATGTATTTCTGAAATTGTAATGCTTTTAAGTTCCCCCGCAACAACGTTAAACTCTTTCGATATATTATAATCTTTACCATTAATTTCTGCATTGATGGATATGTTGTTAGACTCTTTTATTGGCATGAAAGTATTATGCCCCGTCTGTTTTATAACTGTCTCGTCTGAACTTGACCAGTCAACAAAGGGCGTAATATCCGCTGTTATTTTATTGTCAACATTTTCATTACTTTGATAATGACCGATTGCGGAAAGTGAAAATTCAACATTGTTAACCAAATTATTTGTGCCAGTAATTTCAATATATTCCAATGTGGAATCAGAAATTGTCATTTCTTGTGGATTACTTTCGACATCAAACATTCTTGCAGATATAGTAGCTTTGCTTTTGCCTACTCCACTATCAGCGGTAAAAAGATTGTTACCCTCAGCATTATTGAATACATCTGGTGCACTTGAGATCCATCTTACATCTTTTGTGATATCAATATGCTTTACCTGTTCATCTCTTGGATCTTGATAGACACCCACTGCAGTAAACTCTAGGCTTGTTCCGTACAAAGCGCTGCTTAATTGAGTTGTCTTCTCAGAGTTAGTGGTTGGTCTAATAATAATCTCTTTTAGCATCGCATCGCTTATTGTTAATGAAATACTATTACTTGTAAAACCATCAAAATTAGCCGTTAGGTCTGTTATATCTGCAATATCACCTATAGCTTTGAAGCGACTTTTTTCAGACGAGCTTTGAGAAAAACTGTTGTTATCTAGAGTCCATGAAATATAACTTGTGCCATCACGTTTTGAACGGTCACTCCACTCCACGATACAATCAAGTTTTATCGAGGTGCCATTTGGCACATAAACTGTTTGGTTATTATCAAAATCTATTGTTTTGGCCCGAGGCGAAATTGTAATCGCGACAGGCTCTAATATAGAGAGTGACCAAGTCGCACTAATATTGGTTGCTTTTGCGATAATAGTTGTTTGTCCGGTTTGATGTGTCTTTAATTGTGCTGGTTTATCAAAGCTGGCTAAATCAGGTTCACTGCTGACCCACTGTACTGACGATGTGATATCACTAGTGCTATTATCGTCATAATACCCGATTGCTTTAAATGTTAATGTTGTATCTAATAAAGCCTCATTAGAGTCTAGGATATTATTGTTAGAGACTTCTTCGATGGTGATCTTTTCTAATCTCTTTGTATGTGAATCATCCTTGCTATCACCGCCCCCTCCACCACATGCAGTTAATGATGGGATTATAATGAATAAAATAAAAATTAATGAAATCGACTTCTTAATATTATTTTTTATGTGCTGTGAAAACATATGAAAAATGACACCTCAGTGATAAATTAGAGGTGTAAATTATATAGTGCCCAAATTTTGACAAGTAACAAGATAGAGACAATAAATAGCAAGAAGAGGACATATTTCGTATCAATGTGAATTATTGTTAATGGAGCTAAGAGGGGGATTTGGTTACATCGTAGGGGAAACATAGTTTTCATTGATACCTTGTCACCAAGAACAATTTGTATTTGTTATGAAAAATTGAGCAGTATCGTTCGCGATAAGGGGAAGCTCTAGGCTTAAGATATTAAAAAGCAGAGCATTTAGGCTCTGCTTTAGTATTCTTGAATGTAGTTAATTAGACATGGCTTATTTTGCCACGTTACCTGCAACGTTCAGTGCATCCCAAGTACGAGCAAATGGTGGGGCGTAGCAGAAGTCCATATAGCCTAACTGCTGAGTGGTCATTTTCGCTGTGATGGCTACAGCTAATGCGTTGATTCTGCCCACAGCTCCTTTCTTACCGACAATTTCGCCGCCTAGAAGAACGTTGGTCTCTGGGTGATAAACCAGTTTAACCTTGATGTCTTCTTGCCCTGGGTAGTAATCGGTTTGGTTCTTGTCTGAAATTGTTGATACTTTCACATCTAAGTTATGTTCTTTCGCCAAAAGTTCATTTACGCCAGTACACGCCAGTTCATAATCGAGCACCTTCAAACAAGACGAACCTAAGAAGCCTGACATATAGGTATCTTTACCTGCTAGTTTGTCAGCCATCATGCGCGCTTGTTTGTTGGCTGTAGTTGCTAGAGGAACATAAACGGGTTTGCCTAGCGCCATATGATGGACAACGGCACAGTCACCGACTGCATGGATATAAGCGTCTTCTGTAGCGCCATATTCATTTACCAATAACGCGCCATTTGCTGCTTTTGGTAGTTCGAATGCTTCAGTATTTGGTTTGAAACCGAGTGACAGGATCACGACATCGGCTTCTACGTTGCCGTTATCAGTTTCAACAATGTAACCACCTTGCTCCGCATCGCGAATAGCAGACACGCTACAGCCTGTTTTAAGCTCAGCACCTGATTCACGAATCGCACCTTCGACCACTTCAATGATCTCTGGGCTGAACTGACGGCTCATGATGTGCTGTTCACGTTCGATGATCGTCACGTGTTTGTCTAAGCCATGTGCCGCATCAAAGACTTCCAGCCCGATAAAGCCTGCGCCAATGACGCACACGCGTTGTTTACGATCATCTTTAAGCGCTTCTTTTACTGCTAAACCATCTTCCATGCTTGTTAGTGTGTATACGTGTTCCGGATTGAATTCACCGAATGAGGGGACGATCGGACGTGCGCCTGTCGCAATGACCAACATATCGTAATCGATAGTGCTCACTACGTTTTGGTGACGTACTGTAATATGTTTTTCAGTACGGTCGAACGACACCATTTCTGTTTCTACGCGTACATCTAAACCAGATTTGATTGCTTGTTCTGGCGTACGAGAGATCATTCGCTCGGTATCATCAAACATGCCGCCTGCAAAGTAAGGTAAGCCACAGGCTCCAAAAGAGATGTAACTGCGCTTATCTAATACGATGACTTCGTCTGATGGTTGATTACGTTTGTATTTTGCTGCGAAACTCATACCAGCGGCGCTACCGCCTATAACAACAACTTTCATATTTATTACCTAAATAGCCTGAACTCAGGAAAAACAGAAGAGCACTCACGAGGAGTGCCCTTAATTAAGTTTGAGAATTATACTGCTGCTTCTTTTGATACTGTCGCTGTAACGTCAGCGTCGTATTGTTCTGTGTTTAGCGAGCCGTTTTTCTTAGCTGTTAGAACACCAGACAACATAGAGCCTGAGATGTTTAGCGCTGTACGAGCCATATCAATTAGTGCTTCGATAGACACCAGAATCGCTACTACTGTGATGTCTAGGCCCATGATGGTCAGTACTGCTACTGCTGCGAACGTTGCACCGCCACCCACACCCGCGATACCGAATGAAGCAATCGCGATAACAGCAATCAGTTGTAGGATGAAGCCTAGGTCGACTGGCATACCCATTACTTGAGCCGCCATGATGGCTAGCATTGCTGGGTAGATACCCGCACAGCCGTTTTGACCGATACTGGTACCAAATGTCGCTGACATGTTTGCTGTTTCTTCGTCTACCCCTAGGCGTTGAGTTTGTGTTTCAACGTTTAGTGGGATAGCCGCCATACTTGAGCGAGAACCGAAGCCGAATACCAATACTGGCCAGATTTTCTTCATGAACTTAGCCGGAGACAAGCCGAACATCGATACCATCACGAAGTGGATGCCGAACATTACGCCGATTGCTACGTAGCTCGCTAGAAGGAAGCGGCCCATTTCAGCGAGCGCGAACAGGTCATTCGTCATCATGAACGTGGTCATCAGAGCAAATACACCGTAAGGCGTTAGCTTCAGGATTTCACGAACCATTGAAAGAACCACTTCTTTTGCAGAGTTGATGAAATCAACGAAGTTTTGCACTTTCTCTGGCTTACGGTTCTTCACTTGAAGGATACAGTAACCAAGGAACATACCGAACAATACAGTTGATAACGTAGAAGTACGTTGAGAACCCGTTAGCATGTCAAAGATGTTGGTTGGAATGATAGACAGAGCCATACCAGACAGACCACTGCTTGCCATTGCATCTTGTGTTGCTACCAGTGAATCACCGCGAGCTTCAATTGCACTGTTGGTGCCGATTGTGCTGACTAGCGCGTTTGCATCGATACCAAATAGGTAAATACTCGCGATACCAACGGCTGCTGAGATTGCACAAGTGAAAAGTAGAATACCGATGATCTTTGGTGCGATACGAGATAGCGCACCACCGCCTTCAACGTTCATGATCGAAGAGATCATCGCCACGAATACAAGTGGGATAACGATCATTTGTAGAAGTTTGATGTAGCCTTTACCGAACACAGAAATCAGTTCAGCGAAGCCAGATGTCGCAACGTTACCGACACCGAAAACAAGTTGAATAGCGCCACCGAACAGTAAGCCAGCAGCAAGCGCACTAAGTACTCGGAAGTTAAAACTTTTCTTTTGCTTTTTGAAGTTCGACAGCAGTGCGTAGAACCCAAAGAACAGTATGCTTAATCCAATAAATGAAACGCTCATGAGAATCTCCTATGATACCCATTAATACCTAAGTCGGTTATTTTTTGTATGCGATGGCTTCAACTTCAACCAGTGCGTCTTTTGGTAGTCTTGCTGCTTCTACACAAGAACGAGCAGGTGCGTTCTCCGTGCCAAATACTTCGGTGTACACTTCGTTAAATGCAACGAAGTTTTCCATGTCTGAAAGGAAGCAGGTTGTCTTCAATACTGTGTCTAGCCCAGCTCCGCTTGCTTCTAAAACAGCCTTCAAATTTTCAAGAGACTGGCGAGCTTGCTCTTTAATACCGCCCTCAACAAATTGCATGGTTTCTGGAACAAGAGGTAATTGACCTGAGGTATAAACCATTTCGCCGTAAGACGTACCTTGTGAGTACGGCCCGATAGCTGCTGGTGCTTGTTCAGTGGCAATGATCTGTTTCACGATGTAACTCCTAAATTATTGGTTTTATTCTGATTTAAATTCACGGATAAACTTGTAAACCGCCTGACGGCTGATCCCAAGTTGTTCTGATACTTGTGTCGTCGTCTCTTTTAGCTCAAATACGCCGTTATCAAACAAACAACGAATGATGGCTTTGTTGCGACTTTTGCAGGAAATCGTTTCGTCTTGTTCCACTTCTTTTATTGCAGCAGTCAGTGCTTGTTGAATCACATCGTTTGCACTTTTGCTGAAAGTCTCACTGACTAGTGTTTGAGAGACGTTACACGTTGGCATTAACGTTTTAACGATTTCAGGGAATGGGAAGGATAAGTTCATGTTGATACACAGCATGCCAATCGGCTTTTTCTGTGGACCAGCTAGCACACAGGTGGTCGATTTTAGTAGGGAACCATCTGCTGCATTCGTGAAGTAACTCTTTGGAGAAACTTCGCCAGTTTTCTCGAAGGTGCTCCACATACGTAAACCGAGATCTGTGATTGGAGAACCAATTTCACGACCTGTGTGATGACCGTTGACGATTTTCACGACCGAGTTTTCTAAGCTTTCAAATGAATGAATGACTACTTCGCAGTAGGGGCCAATTAAATCAGCGAGCGTGTCTGCTAAGCGAAAGTAATTGCTTAAACATTCTCTATCTTCATCGGTGAATCTAACTTGTTTTACATTCATAGTTTCGGTTTACATTTTTGAACTCGATGACTGGAATCTACTCCTTTGGTGGTATTTGAACAAGATGCAGTAAACTTCTGTAAACCGATAAAAGGCGCCTAAAACACCAACAAATAACGGAACTTTAACCTAAATTAAGAGTGAAATTTGAACAGGATCACCAAACCATCTTCAATATGGTTTAATTTCTTAAACTTCATCAAAGTTTAAATATTTAAAACCAAAGATTGCATTTTTGAACACTTTAATGATCTAGAACAAATTCTAAAGGGGCATAAAAATCGGTTCTATGGATGTTTCTTATGTCCGGAAATCTAGCTAGTAATTCTGAGATTGAAATTATGCTGGTTGGTATGTTTTTTGGGGCGGAAGTAAGGTTTAATCGAAGAGAATTCAGTAACAAAGGATAGTCAGTGGAAGGATCGTAAATCAGAACTTGGATAACAAAAAAAGCAGCCTAAGTGGCTGCTTTTTTTGGAATTTAACAACTAAAAGCTAACAACTCGCTAGTTGGCTAGCTTAGCCTCAACTTGCCCAAGCGCGCGTCGGTACATAAACCATGCACAGATACCGGCAAACACATTACCGACCATGGCACCCCAGAACAGACCTTCAATTCCGGCAAGATGAGAGCCAATCCATAAACAAGGTAAGAAGAAAGCGAACAGGCGCAGTGCTGAAATCGTTAATGCGGTATAAGACTTACCTAGTGCGTTGGACACCGATACCATCAACATGCAAATTCCCAGAGGACCAAGGCTGATAGGGACAATCATTAGGTGATAATTGAGGATTGTGGTCACATCACTATCACTGGTCATCAATCCTGCTAATCCACTTGAGAATACCCAAGTCACCAGCGCAATAACGACTTGAAAGCCGAGTACAAAGGTAGCAGCGATCTTAATCAAGCTACGTATGTCAGTTAGGTTCTTTTCCCCCAACATGCGGCCAACCATTGGTGGCATCGACATGGTCAATGCTAACACTGCTACAATGGAGAAGAACTCAAAACGAGAACCCAACGCCCAAGCTGCAACGGCTGCAGTGCCATAACCAGCAAGCAGCTTAGTCGCTAACATAGAAGAGACTGGCGGCAGCAGTTGGCTGATCATCGCTGGGCCCATGATGTTACCAATCGAGCGAACACTCTTGCCGATATCAAGATCGTGCCAGTCAAACGTCATCCAATGTTTCTTGGTTACTTTGGGAGCTACAATAAAGATGCCTGCACCAAACGCCAAAATCGTCGCGATAGCTGCACCATTGATACCCATGTCGAGAGTAAAGATAAAAATCGGGTCCAATATCAGGTTAATGATACTAGTCGCGATCATCATCGAGCCGGGCAGCATAGTATTACCGTTGGCACGACACACACTGTAGTAAAAGTAGAGTAGTGCGCCTGTCCAAGAACTAATTAACCAATAGATCCAGTAAGAGTCGATGATCGGCAATACGCTTGCTGGTGCGTCGAGCAATTCTAAAATGGGGCCGCGAAGCAGATAAATGATGACGGAGAAAAGCGCAACACTCACGCTGCCCATTGCAACTACTAATCCACCTAACTGCTTAGCGTAGCGAATTTCGTTAGCACCAATCGCTCTCGCTATCACAGCAGTTGTCGCGATGCCTAGCCCGACTTGAATTCCGATGATGATCATCTGTATAGGCAGAGTGAAACCTTGAACAGCAAGCGGCAGAACGCCGAGCTGACCAATGAAGGCACTGTCTACAAGTTGGAAGCTCATCAGGGAAAGTACCCCAAACAGCATTGGCCATGTCATGGTATAGAGTTGTCGGCCAAGTGAAGGCGAAGGGGTTGCGGTAGTCGAATTCATATCTGTCTTATTGGTCTTGAAGAGAGGCTCATTGTGAAGAAAGCCTATCTGTGAAGAATTGGGTAAAGGATAACGTAAGGTCAGCTCGATACCAATCATTGTTACCGGATCTCGGCATATTCCTTACTTTAGATTAAGGTGGGCTTAGAACATTTGGTGCTGTGTCTTTATGGAACTACCTCTCAAACCTTAGCTATTTTATAGGCTTATCGTTATTGGTTGATGTAATTATCAAATCTATAAACTAATATCGTTATAGGAAAACGGATAGTGTATCCGACAGTACAGAATGAACTGCATATTGGAGAGGGAACTAAGATATGCCGACCACAGAAGAAATTCAGATTAGCCAAGAGCAAGTTAGGAAGAATAAGGCTAAGGTGCTCGCCAAGATAAACCAGCAAGGCATCATGTCTCAGGGCTTTCGTCTAGTTAACGTCAAAGATTACCAACAGAAGCTACAAGCTCTAAAACAGAAGGTCGAAAACTTCGATTACCTGAATGAAGCGAATAAAAAGCAAGATCAGGTCATTCTCGACATCATGACGCAGAAAGAGAAGATTCATAATTACTTGGATGAATCATCGAGTCAGAAGCTAGCAAACGGTAACCTAGATTTTGGTTCTCGAAATCAGGTTGCCAATGCCGCGCTTAAGAAAAAGCAGCTTTTCATGATGTTTATGGAAACCGTTGAAGCGCAAGAAGCGCTCAGAGAGTTTGCTGTTAAAGTGGCTTCAGTATGTAACGGTACACTCAAACAGCCGCCGGGAGCTTATCTTGGTGTAAAAGATTTCCATGGGGCGTTAGACAAGATCACTAACCGTAAACGTCATTACGATATTGGTGACCTGAAAGATGCAGCCCGCATGACCATCGTATTCGAAACCATGGAAGATATGATCATAGCCAAAGCGATGATCATCCTGACCAAAGAGTTTGTCGAGCTGAAGCATCACCAATCTGCAATGAAAGATCGCTACGGTACCAGCCAAGGCGACAACGCGAAATTCAACTGTGGTGCAACAGACGCTGGCTACAAAGACATTAAGTTCTTCTTAAAGATGGCCAATGGGCACATTGGTGAGCTGCAGCTCAATACCAAGAACATGATGGTGGCGAAGAAGAACGGCCACATCATCTATGACATCCTTCGAGATGGAGGCAATCTTGATAAGGCATTTACCATTACCAATACTGAGGTGCTTGCCAAGATAAGTCGTAATATGAGTGAAAAGTGGTTCACCTTTATGAATACTCGTGTGCCTAAAGCGAGAGATGATTTGCAGGCAGTTCAACAGCTCGTTGACCGCCTAAGAGCGAATTTAGGAAGAGGGCAAAACTCACTTCAAGTGAGCATGGAAGAGATAACCATACTTTCGCGTGTCAGCCTGTATATCTATGAGCAAGGTGATAATGCCAGAGCCCTGCTAGACTAGAGATTTATTGTTGATTCCCTTGAAGTCCGGTCGTTTGGCCGGACTTTTTCGTTTTAGTTCGATAGCTTGGTGCTGTGCACCCCAGCCAACCTTTAAAGGCACGGTTAAAGTTACTCAAATCGCTGTAGCCCACCTGCCAGCTGATCTCTTGCACGGATAGCTCTGTTTCCTCAAGGAGCTTTCTCGCTTTGTTTTCCCGCACCTTTTCCTTGGCTTCTTTAAATAGAATATCTCGACTCTTCAGGTTTCGTTGCAGTGTCCGCTTTGTCATGCCGAGCATGCTGGAAAACCATTCGATGTTGAACCAAGGCAAGGTCGCATAGGTATTAATCAAAGTTTCGACTGCTTGATGCCAGTTCTGTGAGGCATCTTGTTCAGAGATAGCTCGATAATCATCCGTTAGAGGGACAGCTATTGCACCATATGACTGTTGAAACTGAATGTTAGTGTAGTGGAAATGGTGCGGAAGTCTGTCGGCGTTTTTGCCTGAAGATACAAGCTTGGCGTGTGAAGGTTGCCAGCGCTCAGCAATAAAAAGGCGGCATAGGCTAATTATGGTAAGGGCTCTAAACCATTCAGCTTGCTCAAACCCTACGGTAGAAGGGTGATAGCTGCTGCGATGACATAGCCACCACATTCCATCTCGCTTTTCCGTCCAAATGGAGACGTGATTATTTAAGGTAGGCATCTCCGCAATTAAGCAGCGTATCGCTTGCTCAAGGGATGCACATTGGCTGATTTTCCGACTTAGTTCTGGTGAGAGTTGTTCAAGCGTCGCTTTGCGTCCAACCTCAATCCCTATCGAATAGCCAAATGTACGCTCTAAGCCATGAATAAAGCGAATCAAGTCTTGGGTTGGTAGCCACTGGTTAGAGTGCGTCAGTTCAATTGGCAGCCCACATTCGGTAGCAACCGAGCGCCAATCAAGTGAACGCTCCTCGCAATATTGAATATAGGGTGCGATGTTACTGGTGGAGCTCAACAGTATGTTGGTGGTGTTCGATGATGCTTTCATTGCTGTTTACGCTTACTCTCTAAATGTCACCAAATGACCTAATTAAGTGTAGCGCAACTCCATATACTTCTTCCAACCCAAATGAGGAGAAGAACATGAAACTTAAACCCCTTACCCTAATTATCTCATCACTCACGCTTTCATCGCTTGCTGTGTCATCAACTGTATTTGCAGAGAACCCAGTTGAAGCAGCACTTAAAGTTGAAGGTGCTCAAGTGACTTTGACTGTCAAAGATGCACCAAAGGCGTTCACCCCTGAATTTGTCAACGCAGCACGTGAAAACTTTAATAACTTCCATTGGCAAATGGGTGGTGACCACAGTGTTTACTATAACTTGCACATGAGTGAGTTCATGCCAACGGCGTTTGCTGCACCGAGCGAGAATTACAAGCCGCTGGTTAAAAATATTGACCCACGTCTTGCCAAGCTCAAGGTAGAAACAGACACCAAGGGCGAGCTGACTATGGCTGATTACCTAGCTGATGAACAGTTCAGAACTCAAGGTTTCATGCTAATTCACAAAGGTGAGATCGTTTACGAAGCGTATCCAGGTATGAGCCCGACAGACAGTCACGTTTGGGCTTCAACAGCTAAAACCACCGTCGGCACAGTTGTCGCAATGCTGGTGGAAGAGGGCAAAGTCGACCCAGAAAAGAGCATCACTCACTATGTTCCAGAGTTGAAAGGAACAAACTGGGAAGATATCACGGTCCATCAAGTGCTCAATATGTCTACCGCTCTTGATAACGAAGAGACGCTTGAGTCGATCTTAAACCCAGACTCTGACGTTGTGCGTTTCTTTGCTGCTTCATTCAATTCGCCAAGAGCCAAAACAGGTGAAATGGAAACATGGATGAATGTCGCTAAAGGCGCTCAGAAACTCGAAGGTGAGCAAGCAGGCGACCATTTCCGTTATGCGTCTATCAACACCATGGTACTGACCAAAATGGTGGAGAACATCGAAAACAAAACATGGACTCAAGTGTTTGAAGACCGTGTTTGGTCAAAAGTACATGCCCGCCAATCGATGGAGTTCAACCTAACGCCTGACGGCATGGCGATCGCCGTTGGTTTGGTGTCGACAACAGTTGAAGACATGGCGCGCTGGGGCACTCTGTTTACCCCAAGTTGGAAAGCAGTAGCGGATGAGCCAGTTATCTCGCAAGCCGTGATTGATCGTATTCGCAACGGTGGTGATCCAAAAGCCTTTGTTGGTACTAGCAAAGAGAGCAGCTCACTGCACGCCTACAACGAAAAAGCCGATTACAACGCCTACCAATTCGACTTCATCTTCAATGATGGTGCTATGTCGAAAAGTGGCAACCTTGGTCAGTTCATCTACATCGATCCAGAGCGTGATTTTGTTGGCGTAATGTTTTCGAACAACCCTTACCACTCTGGTTTCGGTGAGAACAAAGGCCCTGCACTGATGCGTTCTGCTGCAAAACTACTTGCTGACAAATAACAACCCATTTGAGACAGAAGGACTTTCTAGCTTCAAGGAAGAAGCAAACGACTTTCGAGAGATATAATGAAAAAGTTTGCCCTTATTATTCCATTGAGCTTAGGTTTATCGATTCCCGTACATGCTGAGTCCGAGCGCGTTATCGACCCTGCCGACGTGACCAAGGTGTATACACAGACTGCGCTGATGGTGAGCGGAAGTTCTGATATTCAATTTCAGGGACAGGTTTCTGGTGGTATGGATAACGGTCATCAGTTTGCGTTACTCGCAGAAGCGACCTTTGTTGATGACAATGATGAAGCACAGCGCGATCCGAACGACTTTGGTTCGGAATACAGCAATTCGCGAATCCAGTATTTCCATGTTTTCGAGACAGGTACTAAGGCTACGCCTAAAGTGGGTCTGTCGTTAGACTACGTCAATACACGCACAAGCATTAAAAATGATTTGTTGTCGGTCGGCGGTGTTGTAGCAATCAATCCAGCTTATACCGGTGGCTTCTTGGTTTTCCCAAGAGCTGGTTTGATGACAGGCAGTATGGAAATTCCCGCTATGAACTCATCTAAAGACGACTTAACAGGTTATTCGCTTGGGCTTATCACGGCAAAGCACTTAGGTGATTCAGGTGCTTATGTTTCTTTAGTGCCAGAGTGGCAAGATCTATCGGGGAGTGATATCAACATGCAAAACTTCTCGTTGAAAACATCACTGAATGTACCAATGAACAGTGCCCGCACTTGGTGGTTGAATACTCGATATGACATCACTAAAGGTGATATCGATGTGAATGGTTTGTCTATGCCGAGTGAATGGCAAACTGAAGCTTGGGTAGGCGTTAGATACTACTTCTAAAGTGCTCCGTGTTTCGTCCTAAAATACAGTAAATAAAAAAGCCAGTCGTACTGACTGGCTTTATTCGTATCTTGATTAGAGAAGGTTACTTGCTAGCAACGTTGCCTAGCTTCAACCATGTATCGATAACTGTATCTGGGTTTAGGGATACAGAGCTGATGCCTTGCTCCATTAACCACTCCGCTAGGTCATCATGGTCAGATGGGCCCTGGCCACAAATGCCCACGTACTTACCCGCTTTGGTTGCCGCGTCGATAGACATTTTCAGCATCGCTTTCACAGCTGGGTTACGCTCATCGAATAGGTGTGCAACGTCACCAGAGTCACGGTCTAGACCAAGCGTCAGCTGAGTCATATCGTTTGAGCCGATAGAGAAGCCATCGAAGTACTTCAAGAACTCTTCAGCCAAAATTGCATTCGATGGTAGCTCACACATCATGATCACTTTCAGGCCTTGGTCGCCACGGCGAAGGTCGAATTTAGCCAGAATGTCGATAACCGATGCCGCTTCGCTTGGTGTACGAACGAATGGAATCATGATTTCAACGTTCTTAAGACCCATTTCGTTGCGAACACGTTTGATCGCTTGAGTCTCTAGCTCGAAACAGTCTTCGAATACTGGCGAGATGTAACGAGATGCACCACGGAAGCCCAGCATTGGGTTCTCTTCATGTGGTTCAAACGTTTTGCCACCTACAAGGTTGCTGTATTCGTTCGACTTAAAGTCAGACATACGTACGATCACACGCTTAGGCCAGAATGCAGAAGCGATAGTCGCGATGCCTTCTGTTAATTTGCTTACGTAGAAATCGATAGGATCTTTGTAGCCGCGAATACGTTCGTTGATTTCCGCTTTTAGCTCATCCGTTTGCGCATCGAAGTTAAGCAGCGCTTTAGGGTGAATACCGATCATCTTGTTGATGATGAATTCAAGACGAGCAAGGCCAACACCTTCGTTTGGAATCTGCGCGAAGTCGAAGGCGCGATCTGGGTTACCCACGTTCATCATGACTTTGGTTGGCAGCATTGGTAGCTCATCAACTTCAGAACGTTTAATTTCAAAGTCGAGTTCGCCGTTGTAAACGTAGCCTGTTTCGCCTTCTGAACATGACACTGTCACGGTATCGCCATCGTTTAGGCTGCTTGTCGCTGTACCACAGCCAACGATTGCAGGAATGCCGAGCTCACGAGCGATGATTGCTGCGTGGCAAGTACGGCCACCACGGTTAGTGACAATCGCAGAGGCTTTCTTCATCACAGGTTCCCAGTCTGGGTCTGTCATGTCTGTTACCAATACGTCGCCTTCTTGAACCAGCGACATTTGGTCTAGTGAATCAACCAAGCGAACTGGGCCTGAGCCGATGCGTTGACCGATAGCACGACCTTCAACCAAGACATCCGCCTTGTTGTTTAGCTCGTAACGCTCAATAACGTTTTGGTCGCTTTGAGAACATACGGTTTCTGGGCGAGCCTGAACGATGTAAAGCTTGCCGTCGATGCCATCTTTCGCCCACTCAATGTCCATTGGACGTTGGTAGTGCTTCTCGATGATCATCGCTTGTTTTGCTAGCTCTTTGATCTCTTCATCGTTGAGTGAGAACTCGTTACGCTCTTGAGCGTCGGTGTCGATGATATCAACTTGCTTGCCAATCTCTTGATTGGTCGAGTAGATCATTTTGATCAGCTTAGAACCAAACGTCTTTTTAACTATTGGGTAGTGACCCGCTTCTAACATTGGCTTGTGAACGTAGAACTCATCTGGGTTCACTGCGCCCTGTACAACCATTTCACCCAAGCCCCAAGAAGAGGTGATGAATACCACTTGGTCGAAGCCAGACTCAGTATCAAGTGTGAACATCACACCTGAAGAGGCTTTGTCTGAGCGAACCATGCGCTGGATACCCGCAGACAATGAAATGCCACGGTGGTCAAAGCCTTGGTGTACACGGTAAGAGATAGCGCGGTCGTTAAAGAGTGATGCGTAAACGTGCTTGGTTGCTTCGAGTACCGCATCGATACCTTTCACGTTAAGGAAGGTCTCTTGCTGGCCTGCGAAAGAAGCATCTGGAAGATCTTCTGCGGTTGCCGATGAACGAACCGCTACAGATAATTCTTCGTTGTCTTCAATTAGCTCACGGTAGTTCTCACGGATATTTTGCTCTAGTGATTCTGGGAAGGGGGCGTCTAGAACCCATTGTCGAATCGTTGCACCTGTCTTACGCAGTGCGTCAACGTCTTCAACATCAAGTTCGTCAAGTAATTGGTGAATGCGCTCATCAAGACCTTTGTAGTCAAGAAAGTCGTTAAACGCATGAGAGGTGGTAGCAAAACCATTTGGTACAGAAACACCAGCATTGGATAGGTTAGAAACCATCTCGCCCAGTGAGGCGTTCTTACCGCCGACTTTGTCGACATCTTCCATGGATAGGCCATTGAACCATAGGGTATTATTTTGCATTTATTTCTCCAGAAACATAGCAAGCATTGTAGGGATTTAAAGGCAAACGATTACGTATTAGTTTAAAAAAATGTAAATTATTTTTAAAAGCTGTGGGGGACGTAATAGTCAGCAGGGTTTTGTTATATATATTATGGTTACCATCCTACTCAAAATAATTTTAAACATTAAATAAAAAATGCAAATTGATATTCAAAGTCGTGATGTATTCTATGTTTCTGATGGAACGGCCATAACATGTGAGACTTTAGGGCATGTTGTTCTAGGTCAATTTCCCTTCAAAGCCAATGAGAAAACCTTTCCTTTTGTTGAAAGCGAGGACAAACTTTCTGATTTATTGAAAGAGATTGAAACTTCGTACCGTGAGAGTGGCCAGCAACCTTTGGTGTTCTTTTCGATTGTGATTCCTGAAATCAAAGCGAAGTTGCTTGAAGCGCCTGCTCATTGCTATGACGTGTTGGAAAGTATTGTTCAGAAGGTACAAGATGATATCCATATGGCGCCGACTCCTAAGCTGCAACGCTCACGCAGTGTAAACAAGGACTCGGTGAAGTATTTCGACCGCATTGCCGCAATAGAGTACACGCTTGCGCACGATGATGGCATTACGCTTAAAGGTCTAGAGGAAGCCGACATCATCTTACTGGGTGTGTCTCGAAGTGGTAAAACCCCAACAAGCTTGTATATGGCGATGCAGTTTGGTTTAAGAGTGGCAAACTACCCGTTCATTCATGATGATTTGGCACGATTAAAGCTGTTGCCAGAGTTTGAGATATACCGACATAAGCTGTTTGGTTTAACCATTGATGCAGAAAGATTGACTGAAATCCGTGAGAATCGTTTAGCGGGCAGTGAATACGCGAGCGACTCACAATGTCTGTATGAGTTGCAAACCGTAGAGGCGATGTTCCGTAGAGAGGCAGTGCCGTATATCAATACCTCATCGTTATCGGTTGAAGAGATTTCTACCCGTATCCTAGAGCGAACCGGCTTGAGAAGGCGCCTGTTGTAACAACAAGAGCTTGATGTCATCGAAATAGTGAAAGATAAAAAAATCGAAGCTAGCAGGTGGAGATACCTGATGGCTTCGATTTTTTGTTTGTGCTTGTTGTAATCGTTCTAGCGAAGAAGAGACAGTTTTAGCTTTTCACTCTGCTTTTCTAACCAACGTTCTAGAGCTGGTGGCCATGTGATGCTTGGCTCAACGCAGAAGCCACGCAGCATAGAGAAGTACACTGCTTGGTCGATAAGAGGCAGCGAAGACTCCCCGTTCTCTATGTTAAGTAGCAGTTCTGCATCTTTCAGAAGCGGGTTAATCTGTTCAACAAACTGCGGTGTTTGTTCAATCAGCTTGTCGAAGTTCAGCTCTTCGGTTTCTTTAGCTGCGCGCCATGCTTCTTTGCTTGCTGGTGATTGGTACTCAGCAAGGTCCAGTTTCCACCAACGTGGCAAACCGATGCGCTGGCTTAGCGGGAATGCGCGAGTTTGGAACAGGGTCACTTGCTCTGATGGCTCACGCTGCTCGTCACTAGATTTCAAATCCATGAAGTAAGCGATGATATCTAGGCTCTCAGCCATGATAGAGCCATCGTCTTTTTGTAATACGGGTACCATCTTTTTACCGATTAAATCGATAAGGGTTTGGGCATCATCATAATCCACAGAAATAAGTTCGATGTTTAAGCCTAGAGATTGAGCGATGTAGGCGACTCGTGCACAGAAAGGGCAGTGGTCGTAAATATAAAGCTTCATAGCTTCCCTCAGTTCATGGTCATTGTGAGTATAAGGTGATGCTAATGTACCAGAAAATTCTGTAAACACTAAACATCAATAGAGAGTGCGTATCAGTAGGCAATAAGCCTTTGTTGTTACGCTTTAATTCATTCTATTGTCTGTTGGAACTGACTTTGCTGCAATGACTAAACCTGTAGGAAGGCTAGCAGATATAAAAAAGGCCCTGGCTGTTAACTCTAATGCAGAAGAGTAAAGCAGCCAAGGCCTCAATTTTGTTACCTTTAGCAGAGTGACTACTAAAAGAGCAGAGCGGTTAGACTATGCTTTTTTAAGATCTTGCATTGGGTAAGTAAGCGGCATTGCGCCTTCTACTGTTGTAACGTGAACGTAGTAACCACCAGCACTTAGACCAGTTACTACCATTTCACCAAGTTCAACACCTTTTGTTGCTACAACGCGATCGTCAACTGAAAACACTTTACACACCTTCAATAAATTAAATAAATACGATAGATATCGAACGCGGATTTAATCAGATAGCCCTCTGATCAACTAATCCGGTTATTTGTCGTAAGGATTAAATTTAGTTATGCATAAACTGATATGTGACTAAAATCAGAGTGTTAGCTTAATGGTCTGTATTATTTATCTGCAGGATAAACGACACCAACCTGTTGACGCATCTTTGTAATTAACTTGGCAACGGTTAATGCGCGCTGTTTAGCATCGGTTTGTGTGGTGTGATCGCCAGCAATACAATCAGCAAAGGCTTGCGCTTCGTAACTCATTGAGTTTTCGCTTTGTACTTGAGTGAGATTTTCAATGCTTCCATCACGGTAGCGGATCTTAACATCGGTACATTCAGCGATGTGATCAATGATGATCGCACCTTGCTCACCCTGGATCTCGCTTGGCGCATATGAGTCGCTGACCTTAGAGTGTGCAAGGGTCACGTCAAATTCAGGGTATTGGAAGATGGCACAGCCATGCGCATCAACGCCTGATTCCAGCAGTTTTGCAGATGCCTGGGCGTTATCAGGTTCACCAAACAGCGCTACCGTTGCTGCAACGCAATAGAAGCCGATATCGACCAATGAGCCATTTGAGAAAGCCGGATTAAAAGTGTTTGGGTTTTCACCATTCAGGTATTTTTGGTAACGCGATGAATACTGGCAGTAGTTGATGTGCGCTTTATGTACCTTGCCGATTTTTTCTAGCCCAAGTTGGACTTGTTTAAAGTTAGGTAGGAATTGAGACTTATACGCCTCAAACAGTACCACACCGTTTTTCTCAGCGACTTCAAACATGCGTGTGGCTTCCACAATATTCGATGCAACAGGCTTCTCACAGATGACGTGCTTACCATGCTCCATCATCAGAATCGACTGCTCACAGTGCAGTGAATTGGGTGAGGCGATGTATACCGCTTCAACCGTATTGTCGTTGGCTAATGCGTCAAGTGAGTCATATGTGGTTTCAACACAGAATTCTTGTGCGAACTGCGCGGCGCTGTCTAGGTTTCGTGAATAAACAGCAGTCAACTGCATCGATTGTGATTCATGTGCAGCTTGAACGAACTTTTGTGTAATCCAATTGGTTCCAATTACAGCGAACTTAATCATAGAGGTGTCCAGTCGTTAGTGTATTGATTCTGCAGAGATAGTAGCACTCAAAGGCTGGTAATGTGCCTGAGATTTGCGGAACAATTTCCCCAAACTTAGTGCCTAATATTTATCACATGCCTTCACAGAGCGTCTGAGTCGACCAGTGGAACGGTGCACATTTAAGCCATTTTTGCTAAGGTGTTATTGAATTCAAACAAGGTGATGATATGCAAATTCGGAATGCTAAGGTAACTGACATCAACGCGATTTTAGCGCTCTCTGATCAGATAAATCATCAACATCATCTCGGTGCGCCTATGGTGTTTGCGCCGCCGTCACAAAGCAAAGCAGACAGCGAGGAGTACTGGCTGGGCTTAATGATTGACCCGACTGGGGCCTTCTTTGTCGCTGTTGAACAGGATGTAGTGATTGGTTTTCTCGTGGGTAAGGTCACGCAGAACAAAGGCGTGAGCTTTATTCAGTCTCATAAGGTGGCGAGAGTGAACACTATTGTGGTGAGTGACCAAATTCAGAGTAAAGGCGTTGGTCGAGCGCTAATGAAGTCATTCAATCAATGGGCGCAAGCTCAAGGAGCGATCGAATTAAGATTAGAGGTGATGGAGTTTAATCAACAAGCTCAGAGCTTTTATGAGTCGCTAGGAATGGAGACTCAGTCCCGAATCATGTCGATGCGTTTTGAGGAGATATAAGGGTGCGTCCGTTTTTACCACTATCACTATGCTTATTCTTGATGAGTCCGATTGTACTCGCCGAAAAGGTCGTCGTTGAGAAGATAGTGTCTGACGCTACCGCTATTGAAACCATTGTCTTTGAGTCAGCACCAGCTCATTCACAACGCATCTCAACTTCATCTCCTAACTCTACTGGTACGTCAAAATCAAAGCATGTGATTGATGTAGATGAGGTGCTGGGTGAGGGGCAATCCACTCACATTGCTCAACTGGCACAAGGTTCATCGCAACGCTTACCTAAAGCTTCTGCTCAAGCTTCATTATTAGAACCCTACATGGCGCCCGATTCTTTTTCTGAAATTGATCCTCTGTTGCAAGTAGTGACCTTAGTGAAAGTCGATAAATCGAAACGCAGAATGTACCTACTCAAAGGGGATGAAGTGGTACAAGAGTTTCGTATCGCTTTGGGTAAGGAACCGAAAGGTCATAAACGCTTTGAAGGGGATAACCGAACGCCAGAAGGGGAATACACGCTCGACTATATCATGGAGCGCTCTGAGTTTTACCGTTCGGTACACATCAACTATCCGCGCTCTTCTGATAGACAGTGGGCTGAAGAGAATGATGTTGACCCAGGTGGTAACATCAAAATTCATGGTATTAAAAACGGCGAACGTCGTGCACCAGGTTTTATCCAAAGTTTCGATTGGACAGATGGCTGTATCGCATTAACCAACCAAGATATGGATGAGTTTATTCAACTAGTCAAAATGGGCACTCCTATCCATATCGAGTGGTAGGTACGGGTACCCATCTTCCTTTCAGAAATTAGACCGTTCGTTACAACAGAACTCGACCTGCACTAAAGAATGCAATCACGATAAGTAGCCCGATAGTGACAGGCTTAAATTTCTCTCCACCAAATCTCTCGAACAGTTTCGAACCGACATAGCCACCAAACATACTGCTTGGTAACAGGGCCAGTGTAAGCCAAACCACATCACGGTCGACGAGCCCTGCAATGGATGCAGAAACAAAGGCACTCGAATCCGCCAATACAAAGAACGCAATCAAACCTGCTCTGGCGACGTGCGGAGCCACAGGGCTCGCCAATGCGTGGGTGCCAATTGGTGGGCCAGACATAGAAGCCGCACCATTCATTATTCCAGCAAGGCTTCCTAGGATATAGGGAGCAAATTTCGGTTCACTTTTATATTGAAAGCCTCGGTAGATCATAAGTGCAGACGCAAAGATAAAGGCGCTGATGATCAAGA
Source organism: Vibrio sp. Makdt (assembly GCF_027587015.1). Classification (NCBI taxonomy): domain Bacteria; kingdom Pseudomonadati; phylum Pseudomonadota; class Gammaproteobacteria; order Vibrionales; family Vibrionaceae; genus Vibrio; species Vibrio sp. Makdt. The sequence goes on along the minus strand of NZ_JAPPTH010000030.1, from coordinate 32,271 downwards.
TAATGGTGTCTTGGCTAACTGATTTGAGTAAAACCAGGCCAACAGGTGTGAACACAAGGCAAGGGATAAATACTTTTGCTACCCAGCGCCAATTGACATGTTTTTTGACCTTAGGCAGTAATTGAACGTTGCCAAGCAGGTCGATAAGCATGAACACAGGAACAAGCTCAATAACCGGCACGAATAACGCACTTAGAGGCAATGCGACTAGGGTGAAACCGAAGCCTGAGAAGCCACGAACGATAGCGGCAAAAATGAAGATTGCACCCAAAATTGGGAAAGTTGGACTAAAAATGAGATCCATAAATTAAGTAACCAATAAAGCTGCCTAAATAGTGCGAGCTAATGAAACCAAGTGAGCAGCGGAATGTACTCCTACTCACTTGTGTTTGCTACTTAATTTTAAGGTTTATCGAGGTAAATTTTCCCGTCTTAAACGTTTACTACTTTGGTATTTGCTTGGTCAATTTTTCGCGCTAAATCTATCTGGAAAATCAGTGAATATCGCATCGACGGTGGATAGGAATTTGAACTTAGACGGATCATTGACGGTGTAGCACCATGTTTGAATCTTTGCTTCGGCAAGCGTATCAAGATCATCCTGATTGACGTTTTCGTAATTCATATGACAACTGAACGCTTTCACCTGATCAATAAGCAAAAGATCGTCTTGAGAGAGCTGCTCTGTGATCACGCCAATGCGGTATCTTGGTAAGTGGCGAGCCATTTCTGCAACAACTTCATGGCTGAAACTTGAAAGCAGCACTCTGTCCGTGTCTATGTTTGAGCGGATCAGCTCACTGTGTAGAAGATCAACCACATGAGGGGCTTGGTGTCGGCTATCGACTTTTATCTCTAGGTTAACGCTTAGGTTATGTTCTTCAACAAGTTCAAGTAACTCGCTAAGTGTGAGTATTCGTTCTCCTTCGAACTGTTCTGACTTCCAGCCACCAAAATCAAGCTGACGCAGCTCTGCCAAAGTGTGTTCATCAACACGGCCCTTGCCATCACTACAGCGTTCGAGAGTGTGGTCGTGGCAAACGACAAGCTCATCATCTTGAGTTTGCTGAATATCGACTTCAATCCATTTCAAGCCAAGTTTAGCGGCTTGTTCAATACTTGCTTTGGTGTTTTCTGGGTGAGTACCCGCTACACCACGGTGACCTACGATGATAGATGACATAATTAATCCTTCTTGAATGCGCATCGTAAATATTTATTAAATATCAGTTTTCCCGAATACGCCAGAGTAATTGCTGGGCAAGAGTCTCTACACAGGATTCGGCTCATAAAAGTGATATTTTCCTCTTAGTACTTTCCTAGCAGTACTAAGAGGAAAAGCCTCTCAAGTGGAGAGGCTTTGGATGAGATGAGGCTTTGACCCGAACCTCGCTTTAGTGAGCGATATCGAGTTGGTTGTCTTTCACGCCGTTGATACGGAACCAACCTGCGATACTGAATCGTTCTGTGTTGGTTGGCAGAACTTCGTGTGGGAACTGCTCTGATAAGAACACAAACAAACGGCCAGACTTTGGCGGAATGGTTGCGATGTGATTATCTTGTAGATCGTAAACCATAAGCTCACCAGCGTCTTCCTCTGTCCACTCGTCATTCATGTAGAACACGGTAGTCAGACGGCGGTTCTCATTGCCTTTGAAGCAGTCTAAGTGCTTTTGGTAGAAGTCGCCTTTTTCGTATTTAGCAAAGTGCGCTTCGTACTCGAACAGACCCAAAAAGAACGCTTTGTTTGCTTCTAAACGAATCTGCTCCATTTTATCTAGGAACAGAGAAGCAGGCTCACCCATGTCGCGGTGTACCCACTGAATTTTGTCGCTACGAATGGTCGACTCTCGCGTTACTTCATCGTTACGGCCAATCCTAGCCTTTTTCCAGTTCTCTGGAATGCAATCCCTCAATGCCACCACTTCTTCATGCGTTAAGAAGTCATCCCAAACAAAGTAGCCTTGGGTAGAAAGAGCATCGATTAGTTGGTTCATGTATAGCACTCAGACAATAAATTAGAGGCGCATATATAGTCCTAATAACTCAGGTCAACAAATCACGTATTTTGTCGTCACGATAAAAGAGCGGAAGAGCATGGTACTTTGATGTGATTTTGTAGTTAACAAATTTGTTACAAATAAATATGAGTTTGCTATGGTATAGGTCTGACCAGTTGAATTATCACAAGGAGTGGGTTTGCAACTGCATACCATTAAAGGCTATATCCAAGACATGTATTTGGTCGAGTATCCGGACAAATTACTGTTGCTTGATGGCGCATGTCGAGCCGACATCCCGCATTTGAAGACTTTTATTGAAACCGAACTTATGCGTGATTTTTCTGATCTCCACACGGTTGTGGTGACACACATGCATCCTGACCATGCAGGGGCAGCGCACAAGCTAAGAAAGCTCACGAACTGTAACTTGGTGGCAGCAAACCGAGATAAGGATTGGTATCACGGTATCGATGGTATCTTGATGCATTTGACCGATCTCGCATTAGCAAGATGGATGGCAAACCGCTTAGGAAAGCCGAAAGCGAACTTGTGGTATTCAAGAAAGTTAAAGCCGGACTACAAACTGTCGGATGGTGAGAGCATTCCGGGTTTTGATGATTGGTTGGTTCTAGAAACCCCGGGTCACACCGACAGAGATCTTTCGGTTTATTGCCCATCTCACAGCGTTGCCTATGTGGCAGACCTCATGGTGGAAGTGAAAAAGAAGCTGATTCCGCCTTTCCCTATCTTTCACCCTAACAAGTACCGAGAGTCAGTATCTCGCATCTATGACATGCAACTTGATACCTTGCTGGTGGCGCATGGAGGACAAGTCGATTTTAGTCAGACAGCTTTTGAACACTTATTGATGAGCGCCCCAAGAAGACCGGTGACACATTGGCGGGTAACAAAAATCAAAGCCAAGAAACTGTTGTTATCGATTTGGCGTTTTGGTTTTCAATCTCATGGTAAATCTAAGAAATAGATCAGCAAAAAGTGGCAACTCGAAATTAAAGAATTGAAAGCAATAAGGCCAGTCATGAGACTGGCCTTATATCGTTGTGACGAGCTTTAGTTATAACCTGTGGAGCGGTTACGATGACTCTGATTAGGGCATGTTGATCTTTCGAGCTGATTTTTGCAGCGAGTTGCTGGGTATTTATACAAGGCAGAGGCATCGATGTGTAGCTAGCCTACATGAGAAGCCGATAACGCAGTAGAAATGACCAGCAAACGCTGCCCGAAGGGTTCGGCTAAAAGCGTTTTACTCTTTGTTGAGGGAGATTTGCTTAGAATGACTAGGCTACTTCTCCCTCGCCGCGATTAAAACGCTTTTATCTCGAACAAAATTTAACCGCGAAAGGTCAACACGCCCTAGTGAGTCAGCAGGAATTCACCCGCTGGGTCAACAATCACTTTGTCACTCATGCCTTGACGACCAAGCAACATCATGTAAGTCATGTCTTGACGGTTGCTTAGCGTGATATCGATAGGCCATTGTTGGCCACCGATTCTCAGCATGGTCTCAATCACACAACGGTGTTCAACTTCGCCGTTAGATGATTTGATTTTCTTACTTGTTTTCAGTTTCGCTTTGCAGCGCACTGTCTCTTCTAGGTGATAAACGTCTGGGTGAAGATCAAACTCAACGAAGTTCTCACCGTCTGTTTTTACACATAGTAGATTGTCTACGTGTAGAGAAGAGGTTTTAGCCCCTGTATCAACACGTGTATGTAGTCCAGTTATCCCTAACTCTGGTAAGCAAAGTGCTTCGGTATTCCCTATGATCATTTTATTGTTCATTTTCTTTCCAATCATGAGTTAACGGTATTCAATCAGCCCTTGCCACGAGTACGGTTAGCGTTTGGCTTTGCATTTTTTTCGATGAACTCGAAAATCATGTCTGCTACATCTTTACCCGTTGCTTTCTCGATGCCTTCTAGGCCTGGAGAAGAGTTTACTTCCATTACCACTGGGCCGTTCTTAGATTGTAGAATATCTACACCACATAGGTTTAGTCCCATGATTTTCGCTGCATTGATTGCTGTTGCGCGCTCTTCTTTGGTTAGTTTAACCAGTTGAGCAGTACCGCCACGGTGCAGGTTAGAGCGGAATTCACCCTCACCAGCTTGACGTTTCATTGCAGCAATTACTTTGTTGCCAACAACAAAACAACGGATGTCTGCGCCATTTGCTTCTTCAATGAACTCTTGAACCAAGATGTTCGCTTTTAGGCCCATGAACGCTTCGATAACGCTTTCTGCTGCTTTGTTTGTTTCAGCTAGAACTACACCGATACCTTGAGTACCTTCAAGTAGCTTGATTACAAGTGGCGCGCCACCCACGTTTTTGATCAGGTCTTGAATTTTGTCTGGGCGGCTAGCGAAACCTGTTTTTGGTAAGCCAATACCTTTACGAGACAACAGTTGTAGTGAGCGCAGTTTGTCGCGAGAACGACTGATAGCTACTGACTCATTGATACAAAAAGTGCCCATCATTTCGAATTGGCGAACAACCGCAGTTCCGTAAAAGGTAATGGAAGCGCCAATACGTGGAATAACAGCATCGTATTGAGGTAGCTCTTCACCCATGTAGCGAATCTTCGGATTGTTACTCGCGATATCTATATCACAGTGCAACGTGTCGATAACATCGACCTGATGACCACGTGCTTCTCCAGCCTGCTTTAGACGAGCGGTAGAGTATAGATTTTCGTTGCGAGAAAGAATTGCGATACGCATGGCGTTTCCTTAGTTAATACCTGATTGGTAACTGCAAATAAATTAGTTGTTAGCTGAGCTTTCAGTTTTTTCTGAGGCTCCTTGCTTGCTTCGGGGCGAACCTTAAGGCTTTTCGTTTAACTAAGAAAACGAATTAAATTTGTCGAGTCGACAACAGAAATTTATCGAATGTGTGAGCTATTGGTACAGCAGGCTTGAGAGGGGATTTAGAATGGAAAAGCGAGTTGAGACCTAACTCATATTGGGGGTAGGAGCATATTAGGTTGTGCTCAACTCGCGTTAACTCGTGCTAAAAAGTGTACTAATAACGCCAGTTACATAGCTCTATAAGTGTTCGTAGTGCTTCTCTTTCGAGCTTGCTACAGGTGCTTTTTAACTTATTAAGATAGTATTTTCTCATGGTCATTACTCTCTCTGGTTAGGCTTTATTTACAACCTATGGTTTGTTGCTGACCCGTTCATTATGGATAATTAAGAGGAACTAAAAAACAGATGTTATTTTTATTGGTTGTTCCTGTTTTGTTCGTATTACACTACTTTTTGATGAATGTGTTTTATAATGGGCTTAATTAGGAAGAGCTATCTTTAAAAGGTTCATTATTTGTCTGATCTAAACATGATGCGTTACTACACGCGGCTAGAGTCGTTCGAGCCAAACATTTCTCATTCAGTCACCCTAACCGAAGTAGCGGATATGCTGTTTACAAGCTTGCGTCACGCTCGAACCTTACTTGGTAAGATGCATCAAGCTGAATGGGTGGTGTGGGAGCCAAAAGTTGGCAGGAATCAACGCTCTAACTTAACACTGCGTTTTAGCAATTCAGAGTTGGCGCAGCATGTTGCAAGTAAACTGATAGAGCAGGGCAAGTACGAAAAAGCACTTTCCATATTGGATAATGACCGCGCTGTGTTTGGTTCTTTACTGCAAGAAACTTCCGGCGCGACCATGCGTGAAGGGCTGCTGCACGTTCAATTAACCTATAAGCGTAAGTTTGAGGATTTGTTTCCGCACCATATACACCGCAGTAGCGAACGATTTTTGATCAGACAGGTTTTTAGCTGCCTAGTGACGTGTAATGGTAAAGGTGAGTTAAAGCCTGAATTAGCTCACCATTGGGAATATGACACCGAGCAACTTGTTTGGACTTTCTATCTGCGCCCCGGTCTGACTTTTCATGATGGTCAGCCAGTAGATGCCAAGCAGCTGGTTGCTTTGTTTACTGCTTTACAAGCTCTGCCTTTCTATCAAGCTGAGTTAGATCATGTCGCTTCCATCTACAGTGAGCAGCCATTAAGGATCAGTTTTAAATTAACCCAAGCGGACACAGGTTTTGCGGGGTTGCTTGCTGGTGTTAAGTATTCGATTCAACCCGCCGAGCAAGTGATGCGTGAACCATTACCATTGAACTCAATGTCTCATGCTGTGATTGGTACTGGCCCTTTCAGAGTGGTTGAAACCAATAGTGAGCGCATCAAGCTCTCGGCATTCGAACACTTTTACGGTTGTCGCTCTTTAACCGATGAAGTGACTATTTGGCAGTTTGAAGAGTCGATGACTGGCAGTGCTCGATTCGATGATAGCCAGATGCAGGTGTCACCTTATGAAGACTCCGCCTGTTTTCACCAATTAGGGAAAAGCGACACAAAGCTGGTCTCGGCTGAAACAGACGGGCTTAGTAGTCGAATCGAAGATGGTTGTTTGTTTGTTCTTTTCAATCAAAACTCAGCAGTGAATCCGTTAAGCGACGAGCAACGTAAGTACCTATCAGCCCTTGCAAACCCTCAGGCTATTTTGGCGCAACTGGAGAAAAACCAAGGATTATTCAGTGTCTCTTTGGCTCAGAACATATTGCCAAGTTGGCAGAAGCTGTATCGAACGCCTTCCAGAGAGAGCGAGTTGCCTAAGAAATTGAGCATTGCGGTATATAACTACTATGCACTTTATCGGTGTGCCATTTCCGTGTCGGACATCCTTAAACGACATGGAGTGGAAGTTGAAGTGAACACCTACAGCTTTCGAGAGTTGGCGCAGCTTTCTCAGCGGGGCGACTTAAAAGAAGATTTGGTGCTGTGTAACCTGAATCTCGATGATAATGCGCCATCTTCGCTGTTCTCGTGGTTGATGAATGACCCTGTATTGCATTCCGCGCTCGGAGAGATGAACAGCGATTGGCTCAAGCAGCGCTTAGATCAGCACAAAGCAACGGTTGAATTACCGGATTACTTGGCTGAGTTGGAACCTATTGCATCGACATTGATTTCTGATTATTGGTTAGTCCCGATGTTCCATCACTTACAAACCGTGCGTTTCCAAGGGATTCTTAAAAATGTAGCCATCACCAACTGGGGATGGCCAGATTTCAAGAATGTATGGTCTGCTGATTAACTTGAATGGAGTGGTCAGCGTATTTCATGTTCCATTGAAGCTAGCATTTGAATTGAGAAACCAAACTCGTTAAATGCATTGCTTTGGCGCGTAGGTGCTGACACTCCTGAGCCGTTTTCTCTATCATGCGATCGCTCTCTCTAGCTATTTCAGAAATGCCAGAGATATGCGGTGAGATCTCGTTGATGACGTTCGATTGCTGACCCGTTGCTGAGGCGATCTGCATGTTCATGGCATTCATCTCGTCGACACTATGAGAAATACTCGAGAGTTGTTTCTCTGAGTTGGAGGCTTCAACCTGACAATTACTGCCAAGGGTCGTGCTGGTCTCGATAGCTGTCACGGCTTGTTGAGTGCGTTGCTGAAGCTTTTCAATAATACCTCGTATCTCTTCGGTCGATGCTTGGCTTCGTGAGGCGAGAGTCCTTACTTCGTCTGCTACCACTGCAAAACCTCTACCTTGTTCGCCGGCTCGAGCGGCCTCTATCGCGGCATTAAGAGCTAATAAGTTCGTTTGCTCAGAGACACTGTTGATGACATCTAACACGGTATCAATGGAGTTCGCATCTTGAGCGAGTTGATTTATAATCTCCGTTGTGTCATCAAGCTGCTTGTTCATATGCTCGATGCTTTCTGAAGTGACAGAAACGGACTTTTGACCAATGCTAATCGCACTCGCTGCATGTTGTGCGCTATCGGCGGCACCATTGGCATTTTGTGCGATTTCGTCAGAACTGGCTCCCATCTCGTGAATGGCTGTTGCAACTTGTTCTATCTGGCTGGTTTGTTGCTTGATGTCTTGCTCCATCGACTGCGCCATGTGATCGACACCTTGAATAGATTCAGATATTTGGATACCCGTGTTTGAGACATCTTTGAGTAAATCACTTAGATATTGCACGAACTGATTGTAGCCTTTCGCGATCTGTCCTATTTCATCATGTCGCGAATCATCTAAGCGAAAGGTGAGATCACCACCGCCTTTCCCTATCTGTTGTAATCGCTCAGCCACTTCTACAAACGGCAGTAAGAGCTTGTTGGTCGCCCATGCAGCGATCGGCGTATAGATGGCAGCAATGAGTAGCGCCATAAAGATGATGGTTTGGCTGAAGCCATTTAATTCACCTAGTACGTCTTGTTTGGGAATCTGAGTAATCAGAGTCCAACCAATGCCCGGCATTGCTTTAGAGCCTAGGATCTGCGGCTGTCCTTCGACGATAGCTTCATGAACGACAGTTTGTTTACTGCCGATTAACTGACTAGCTTTAATGCCTACAGAGTCTAGTGAAAGTCCAATCAGGCTCTTATCTGGGTGAACCTTGATGATCCCTTGTCGATCGACAAGAAAAACAATACCGCTTTCTCCGACGCTATAGTTGCTGATCAATTGAGTAATACTTTCCAACGTTAAGCCAATACCAGTTACGCCAATACGTTCGCCATTGCGAGTGACTGCATAGTTAACAAACAGTGCCGGGATTCCGGTGGCTGCATCAATATCTAAAGAGAGCTCAAATGGCTGATTTGACTCGATGAATCGATAGAACCATTGGTCGCTTTGTTCATTGGTAGAGATCGTTTTTAGCACGCCGTTATGGGTGTAGTAAGTGCTTGCTTCGTTGGAAACGTAATAGGCACTGATCGCGTTGAACTCATTTTTAACAGATTGAAGATAGGTTTGAAGCTCTTCTTGCGAAAGTCTGGTTTGTTGCATTAAAGGTGAAAGCGTCATCATCTTTGATGCAAGAATAGGCGTTTCCAGCTTGAGATTGATTTCATTGCTCACCTCGCCAAGTGACGCGGGAAGCTCTCTTTCAAAGGTTCTGTCAATCAGGATGGTTCGGCTTGATTGAAATGAATATATCCCCATCACGCTAATAATGGCCAGCGCAGCGATGATCGTCGCCAATATTGCTTTAGTTCGTATCGTAAAGTGCAATTTAGATTCCCTTCTAAAAACATTCAATTCCATTTGTAAATGTAATGTTAATTAAAACCTGACTTTCTGGTCAATAAATGAAGTCTGGAAATGAGTGCTGTGCGATATTTGTACAGTTTTAAGATGTCCACATTGGTCTTTGCTCGGCATACGGAGCGTTTCAGATCCAAATTCAACGAATAAAAATATTACACTCACTGGTTTACTTTTGTTTTTTGGCATGTAAACTATCCAGTGTATTTTTTGGGTTGGGCTTTCCCAACGGTTGAAGAGAGACTAATGAAAAAATATCTATTACCGATTTTAGGAGTACTTGCCGTGGTCGCTATCGTAAGCACAGGTTCACAATCAAATGACAATCTAGATAAGCTTCCGAAGAAGTTTGTTAACAGTGAACTGGAATACAAATCGGGTATGTCTGATATTTTTTCAATATTGAAAGCTTACGTGACCGTGGAAAGAAATGAGCCAGTACCGCGCGCTGAATTGCCTTTGATTCCAATGACAGCCGAGCAATTGATCGAAGAACAACAAGATGTTGCGTACCGTTTAGGTCACTCAAGCGTGATGATGAAGCTGGATGGCAAGTTAGTGATGACCGATCCTGTATTCAGTGATCGTGCATCACCCGTGCAATGGATGGGACCAAAGCGTTTCCACCCAACACCAATTTCACTACAAGAATTACCTGATATTGATGTGGTAGTGATCAGCCATGATCATTACGACCATTTAGATAAAGGTGCGGTTAAAGTATTAGCCGACAAAGTAGGGATATTCTTAGTGCCATTAAGAGTGGGCGCACTGTTGGAAAAGTGGGGCGTGGATAAAGCAAAGATCATTGAGTTGAACTGGTGGGAATCGGCAATAGCCTCAGATATCGAGTTCACTTTGACGCCGACACAGCACTTCTCTGGCCGTGGCCTACTTGACCGTGACCAAACTCTATGGGGTAGCTGGGTGATTAACGCTTCAGATAAGAAAGTATTCTTTAGTGGTGACTCTGGTTACTTCAATGGTTTTAAAGAGATTGGTGAGCGTTTTGGACCGTTTGATTTAACCATGGTAGAAACGGGCGCATACAACTCACTTTGGGCCGATATTCATATGTTCCCAGAGCAGAGCGTTCAAGCGCACATCGACCTTCAAGGTAAGGTGATGATGCCAATCCACAACAGTACGTTCGATCTTTCTATGCACGACTGGCAAGACCCAATGGAACAAGCTCTGGCGATAAGCAAAGAGCGAGATGTACAGATGGTGATCCCTGTGATGGGTGAACGACTCGTCATTTCAGAGCCAGTACCCGTGCAAGCTTGGTGGAAACTGGCATCGAATTAGAGCTTGTATCAAGATAGATATAGCTAAACTGTACAAACCCAGCTCATACACAAAACGCCACCGATCATAGGATTCGGTGGCGTTTTTGCTTTTTGAAACGAGTGGCTTGTTCGAAAGGGCTTCTTCTTATTTAGAGCAACTTTCCAGATTCTTAGCCATTTTGTTGGCGACCTTTCGGAACTGTTCTAGTTCATCTTCAGCCATGCCTTTGGTCATTCTCTGCAGCATCTCTCGATCAATATTCGAGACCTTACCCATGATCTCTTCACCCTTATCGGTCAGAACCAATAACTGGCTGCGCTTGTCTTCTGGATTTGGAGACTTCTTCACAAGCTCTTGATTGATCAAGGCGTTAACTAATCTCGTGACCTGTGCTTTATCGCGATTTAAGAAGTGCGCGATATCGATAGCCGTACATGGAGACTTCTTAGTGATGATCTTCATGACACGAATGTTCATGGGTGCGATCTCAGAATCCAAGCTCTCAATCTGCTCGCTCATTTGACGTTTCAAAGAGTGCACTAAGCGAAAGATGGACTCTAGCGATGTGTTATCAGACATAAACGACCCTCAGAAAAGTAGTTGACATTATCAACCACTATATTTATAGTTGACATTATCAACTTAATTGTTCGTAAATTCAAGACAGGAAATAGATATGACGATTCAAGCAACACTAACGCCAACTCTTCCTGAGCAAAAAGGCACACCCGTTTTATACAAAATTATGGTCATGATGAGCTTAATGCTAACCATTGGCGGCAGCTTAACGGCCGTGATGACCTACATGAATGTCGGATTCGGTGAGGCATTCATCGGCAACTGGCTCTCTTCGTTAGCCCTAGTTGTCGTGATTATGATGCCAATTGGCATGGTAATGATGACTTTGGTGACTAAGTTGGTCGCCAAGGTATTGCCCAATTACGGCGAGAAAGCTCGCAACCTAATCGTGGGATTGATTATGGCTTTTATCATGGAGTCCATCATGGCATTTGTAACAGCGGCAAATAACATTGGATTTTCGGATACATCGGCGTTTACCAGTGGATGGTTTAATGGATTTATTGCCGCACTTCCGATTGGCCTTGCGATCATGGTCGTGATGTCGATGACGGTTAAACCTAAGCTCGAACGATTCATGAAGAGCTAACCAAAACACTTTTTAAGCATTTTAGGAAATCCACATGAAAGCATTCACAGGCAAACACAATAACTACCGTATCACTATCGAAGAAGTGAATATCAAAGAAGATCGTGAACTGCAAACCATGCAGTTTGAAATTGAAGATAGAGAAAATATGTTCGCGATTGTTGAGAAGATCAAACAAGACAGCGGCTTAGACGAGCAATCAGCAGCGCGACTAGGAGTGAGTATTCGCTTGCTAGGTCCATTGATGATGCAAGATAGAAAACACCCTCTGTTTGTTGATTTCATGCCTCACTTCAGAAACTTCATGCAGAATCTGAAGAAGACGTTGAAAGGGCAGTAAAGCCCAATCATCAGCAATACATCGAAAAGCCAGTAAGCAACTTACTGGCTTTTATGTTCTTTAAATCAAAATAATTTCAGTTGTTTGCGTCTAGAATATGTGAAAATTGAGGACTGAATTTTCGGTGGTGCATCGTTGTTGAATTGTCTATTCAAGCTTCAATAAATCCGATATTATACGGGTCATAAAAATAAAGGTGGTATTATATGACAAATGTATTTAGACAAGCGGCTGAAGAACTGCTAAGTCGCCGCGTTGCGGGAACCAAAGCACCAAGATTGAACGAACAGTACCGTCCGAACAACTTGGAAGATGCGCTAAAGATTCAATCATCAATGATCGATCTCAAGAGCGATAAAGTCGGTGGTTGGAAGTGTTTGCTTCCTCTGGCTGAAGACAAGTTTGTTGTTGCACCTATCTTTTCGGGTAGCGTTCAACAAGGTGAAGTTTGCGAACTGTTTGCTGACAACGACGTAGTGCGTGTTGAGCCTGAAATTGCATTCACGCTTGCTAAGAGCCTGCCTGCAAACCAAGAAGGCTACAGCGAAGAGCAAATCAACGACGCGATCGGTTCTTGCCACATGGCACTTGAGCTAATGCAGTCTCGTTTTGCTGATGACAGCGGCGCTGAGTTCTACGAAAAGCTTGCTGACGGCCTAGTAAACCAAGGTTTGTTCATTGGTCCAGAGATTGATCGTGAAAAAGCATTCACTTCTGCTGAGATCAATATCGAAGTGACTCAAGGCGAACAAGTTCAAGCGTTCGCAGGTAAGCACCCAAATACATTACCACCAAGCCCTATCTACTGGCTGATTAACTACATGACTCGTCGTGGCGTTGATTTCCAAGCGGGTGAAGCCATTATCACGGGCTCTTACTGCGGTATCGTGGAGATCGGCTTCGATAAGCCGACGACTTTCCACTACGAAGGCATTGGTGAATACCAAGTGACGTTCAAACAAAAAAGCTAAACTAGCAAGCGCACTAAATAAGCAAAAGCGAGTTTCTGTGTAAACGCTATCTATTCTCAAAAGGCTATTTACTGGTGAGTAAATAGCCTTTTCTATTATGTGATGTTCAATGGTGTGCTTATTACTTTGCATTAAATTGGGCGTTTAGACGTCTAGACGTTGACAAGTCCTAAGTGTGACATTAGTCTGCTCTCCTTCCTGTTCTATAGTGTTGTCGTTCCATGTCCAATTCAAAAAATTCTAATGCGGTAATTGCCCCTTCGGCAGTGGCACTTATCCCTCTGATTGTGTTCCTTGCGCTGTTTATTGGCGTAGGTACCTACCTGTCGTTGCAAGGCGTCGATTTTGCTTTCTATCAACTTCCAGCTCCGATTGCGGCTCTACCTGCTGTGATGTTGGCGCTGCTGTTGAGCAAAGATAAATTGAACCGTGCTATCGAACAGTTCTTAAGTGGAGTAGGTCACAAAGACATTATCGCAATGTGTATGATCTACCTATTGGCAGGTGCTTTTGCGGCGGTTGCTAAGGCTTCTGGTGGTGTTGATGCGACGGTAAATCTTGGTCTATCTGCGATTCCGACAAGCATGATTCTACCGGGTATCTTCCTTATTTCGGCTTTCATTGCAACCGCAATGGGCACATCTATGGGTACCATCGCAGCTGTAGCACCTGTAGCACTAGGCATTGCTGATTCAGCAGGCATGAGCATTCCACTAACTGCAGGCGTTGTTTTAAGTGGCGCGATGTTTGGTGACAACCTTTCTATCATCTCTGATACCACGATTGCTGCGACGCGCTCGCAAGGCTGTGAGATGAGAGACAAGTTTAAAGAGAACATCCGTATCGCACTTCCTGCTGCACTAATCGCGATTGTTATCTTTGCTTTTAACAGCACGGCAACTCAAGTGCCTGAAACGGGTCCTATCGAGTGGCTGAAAGTACTGCCTTACATCACTATCTTGATTCTTGCAGTATCAGGTATGAATGTGTTCGTTGTGCTAACCATCGGTATCTTACTGGCAGGTGGCGTTAGCTTAGGTTCTGTGGAGAACTACGGCTTAACGGATTACGCTCAAGATATCTATGCAGGCTTTGGCAACATGCAGGAAATTTTCTTACTGTCGATGCTGATCGGTGGTTTGAGTGAGCTGATGCGTCGCCAAGGTGGCCTAGCTTTCTTGACTAACCTAGTCAGTAGCATGATTCGTGCATTCGGCTCTTCACACTCTAAGCAAGCGAACGGCCGCGCAAGTGAGTTGGGTATTGCTGGTTTGGTGTCTATGGTCAACATGTGCACGGCAAACAACACCGTAGCGATTATTGTGTCTGGTAGCGTGGCTCGTCAATTAGCAGAAGAGAACGATGTATCTCCACGTCGCTCAGCAAGTTTATTGGATATCTTTTCTTGTGTGATTCAAGGTGTGTTGCCATACGGTGCTCAGGTATTGTTATTAGGTTCGGTATTTAACCTATCTCCGCTAGAGATTGTTTCTAACTCGTACTATTGTTTCGCATTGGCTATTGTTGCTATCGTTGCTGTGTTTATTAAGCATCCTGCGCGTCAAACTGCCGCAGCTTAATAAGAAATTGTTTCTAGTCAGAAGGCGCCTTAATCGGCGCCTTTTTTGTGCTTTTAATAGGTAGACCGTCAGTTTAGGTGGCAATCACGAATCAGAGAGCTTGCCACTTAGGCGGAGCTTGATTAAAGCAGCTTCTCTAGCTCGTTTGCTGTGGCAACGTTGCTATAACCAAAGCTAAGTGCTGCCATGAATGCCGCGTGAACATGTGCTGCCGGTACTTTAACGCCATTGAACTCCATATCCAGTGTGGTGCAAGCATCATGGGCGACGTGACATTCATAACCCAAGTCAGTTGCTGCGCGAGTCACTGCGTCAATACACATGTGGCTCATCGCGCCGACAATGATTAGCCTTTCAACGCCTTGTTCCTTCAATACTTTGTCCAGTTCTGTATCTCTAAAGCTATTGATCTGCTGTTTCACAATCACTGGCTCACCTTGCAGAGGTGCTACGCTGTTATGGATTTGAGCACCATCGGAATGTGGCAAGAAGAACGGTGCTTCATTGGTTGGAAATTCATGGCGTACATGAACAATTGGTAGTTTCTTATTGCGGAATGTCTCGAGTAATTGCGCGCCTTTTTCTGCCGCTTTTTCTGTTTCAGAGAGTGCCCATTTCGCGCCTTCGTATGAAGGAAAGTAGTCGTTTTGGAAATCAATAAGTAGTAGTGCAGTATTGCTCATAATTCATACCTTTGTTGTTAATGTCTTGTGGTGTAGGGATATTATGACTACTCTCTGTTTTTTAATGCACGTCAAAAATGACATACTCTATGGCAATAGTGACAAAATCAGTAAAGGTCGAAATCATCGATTACCCAGGCTCTCTGCAGAGCGCTGTGTTCGGAGTAAAAGAGTTCCTTCAGATGGCGAACAGCCTTGATTCTGAAAGTGAAACGGTTCAGTTCCAGGTTGAGATCAAGCCTTATGGCGACTTATCGGTTTCATCGGGTAACTCAAATGAAGAGTCTAAAGCCGATATCATTTTATTGCCGCCCAACCTAGATGGCAGCTACTACCTAGAGCGTGATGATAGGCTAACGGATTACCTGATTGACTCTCATCAAAAGGGTTCAATATTGTGTTCAGCGTGCGCAGGCGTGTTCATTCTTGCTCAAACCGGATTGCTAGAAGGGCGAACCGTCACCACGCACTGGCAAGCTCAACAACTGTTTTCGGAGCTCCATACTGGAATCGAAGTGGATATCGATAAAATTCTTATCGATGACGATGACATCATTACTGCTGGTGGTTTGATGTCGTGGATGGATTTGGCTCTGTTTATCCTGACTAAATACACGACGCCAACCAATACGCGTAATTTGGGTAAATATCTGGTGTTGGATACGGGGCTGAGAGAGCAGCGCTACTACCAAAGTTTTGTGCCTAACTACGCTCATGGGAATGACAAGATTGTGTCAGTGCAGCGCTTTATTCAAAAGAATCACCACCTTCCTTTGACACTAGATCAATTGTCGGAGGAAGCCTTCATGACGCGACGAACCTTTATTCGACAATTTACCAAAGCGACGACCTTGACTCCGATTAACTATATTCAACATGTGCGTGTTCAAAGCGCGTGTGAGCTACTGGAAAGTTCCCATAAACCAGTAGAACAAATCAGCTACTTAGTTGGGTATGAAGACGTCAATAGCTTCCGAAAAGTCTTTATGAAAATCATTGGTTTAACACCATCAAGGTTTCGCTCTAGATTTTTGTCAGAGGAATGATTTACCATAGATTGATATTCAATATGTATCACTGGTTCGCTCACTTACTTCGCTAATGAAGTGCTTTGAAGAGGAAGTGATCTTTTCTCGAACTTAAACGGACTGTTGATGCTTGCCATTCCTTTACCATTTGTCGCGGCGCTGTTGTTATTGATGACAGGTGTGTTGTTTCGATGCCGTTACCCACAAACCAGTCAAAAGCCATTTTGGTTTATCATTCTCTGCGCGTTGATGGTGACGGTAGTAGGCTTGCGGTGGACGTTTGATATTGCGTTGTTTCGCTTCTTACAACCCATTCTCGGTGCCTGTGTTCCTGTGGCGGCTTGGCTCTGTTTTTCGGGAGCTCATCGAAGCCAACCTAGTGCACATTTGCATTGGCTAGGCCCGATTGCTGTTTTAGTTGGCTCACTTTTCTATGTACACCTCTGGGCGGGAACTATTGATGTATTGCTGATCTTCCTCTATCTCGGATATGGTAGCTTGCTGCTGAAGTCGTCGCTGCGTTTGCCGGAACAAGTGCGGCTGACCGATGTATCGAAAGTGTTGGTTGCTGAACGGGTTGCAGGTGTAATGCTACTATTCTCCGCTTTGGTAGACAGTGTGCTCTTTTACGATATCTTGCTGTTGAACGCGCAGCACACCAACCTGATTTTATCGATTAGCTATCTGGTTCTTATTCCAGCCATTGTGTCCGCTGTGATGGTGGTCAGTATTAGCACGCCTACCGAAGAAAAAAATCAGCAAGCGCAGGTTTTCTCTCCCATGTCACAACGCTCGCCAGAAGAGGCGAGCAGCTTAGATAAAGACCAAGCTGAAGAAACTACTCAGATCATGGCTAAGTTCGATGCATTGATGAGTGAGCATCAACTGTTTAAAGATCCTGACCTGTCTCTCAATCGCTTGGCACGAAAGCTAGGTATTCCTGCTCGCAAGATATCGTCTGCGGTTAATCAAACTCACCAACAGAACATTTCGAAGGTGATTAACGCCTATCGAGTTGAGTACGCTAAGGCGCTCCTGAAGCAAACGGATGAAGCGATAACTGACATCTTCCTTAGTTCAGGCTTTCAGACTAAGTCCAACTTCAATAGGGAGTTTTCAAGGATTACTGGGCAAACTCCGAGTGAGTTTCGAAGTTCGCCACAAGTGTTAGATTGAGTGTGTTTGCTTTTCGTTTATCGATTCAGAAAGCGAGCGATGTCATTGAAGAAGAGTTTATGTAACTGGTCGCGTGATGTACCAACGCCATCTTCACAAATAATGCCATCGCCTGGTACCTCTTCATTAAGCAAAGGTATAGCTCCGGGTTTACAGCCTTGAATGAAGCTGAAATGGGTGGCGTTTTCATAGACCTTGTAGCGTCTTGAGTTCAGTGGCATGTGCTCGGCAATATAGCCAGACTCTAATGCCTGAGGAAGATCTCCTATATCGATCCCAGCAGCCAGTATTAAAGTTGGTACTGTGATGCCATTTAAGCTGCCGACTGAAAAGCTACGAGCAAGCCCTAAATCAAGGCTGACCACACGTTGAATTCTTGGATCTGAAAGATCTTTATTGTTTGATTCTTTAGCTTGGACTTTGGATAGCCCTAACTCTTCGGCAAGCCCACAAGTTCTCGGATTGTTATATTGCTTACATTCCGATTCAAACGTTGCTCTATCTATTTTTGCTCCCGCCAATTGCATCACAGTCCAACCACCCAATGAATGCCCGATCGCGCTAGCATTGTTGGCGCTAGCAGACTGCTTCCACGGGGCTTCGGATAACAAGTAGTCCAGCATACGCGATACATCTCGGGGTCTTTCCCACCACTTTGCTGCTTGTTCTGGAGACTGGTCGAAAGAGGTGGTACCCGGATGATCGGCGGCTGCTACGATGTAGCCACGACTCGCAAGTTTGGTCGCCAACCAGTTTTGATTTCGCCAATTCCCTCGATAGCCATGCGATAAAAGCACCACAGGAAAGGTACCTGATTGAACCTCCCCATCCCTGATGACTTGCGTACCGATGAAGGCGGGGTTATCGCCAATCAAGGTTGTGTCTGATTTATCTGATGTGGGATACCAAATGGCAGTATTTAGCGGGCGATTAGGGTCGTCAGTTAAGGTTACTTGAGTGAATCCGACACCGGAAGCAGTGGCTGAACTGCAAAGGAAAAGTAGGGATGTGAACAGTAAATGTGTCCGTTTCATAGTGTTAACTCCAACTGAGATAAGTGGAGCTAATATGCGCTAAGGCTAGGTATCACGAGACCTAAAACACGATCGAGGACGCCCTAAATCGCGTTTAAGTACAAGATTAGATATTGGAACAACCCTAATTTAGCTTCGTCGTCACATACTCTTTGTTTCTAACCATTAGCCACATTAAGCCGCCTAGGGTGCCGACGGATAATTGGATAAAGCCGAGGTTTTCAATCAACGAGTCTGGGCGGATTGAAACTAAGACCATGCCTAGCGAGCCACAGATCATGCTAAAGAATTGAATCAGTGCAACTGCAGAACCTGTGTCGTGGTCTTGTTGGTTCAGCATCAAGTTAGTGCCGGGTACTCGCATGATGATCGCCATCAGTGTCGCTGGTGCAGCGATGAACATGAAGAACCAAGGGGACAGGTCACCAATAGTTAGGGTGAAGATGCCCGCAAGCGCCAATAAAGCAAAACATCCGGTGATGACTTTTTGAACTGGCATACGATAGGACAACTTCATATAAATGGTTGGTCCGAATGAAGCGCACAATGCGTTGAATGCAAACGCGTAGCTGAACTGTTGTTCGGTGAGTCCGAAGTCATTGATGTAAATGTACGATCCGGCAGCCAGAAAGCCCATCAGCGCCATTGGTGTGATAGAGAAAATAACCAGTAGCTTGACGAAAGAGCGGTTTTTCATGACCACAGCCATTCTTCCCCATGAACGGAACATAGAACCTTGATACTTGGTTTCGAGTGTTTCTCTATAGCAGAAAGCTAATACTGAAGCGAACGCACCAAAAATCGCGAGAGTGACGAACATCATTCTCCAAGATGCGATCTTTAACAGGAAGGCGCCAAATACAGGCGCGACCATGGGTGCGATGATCACGAGTGACATGATGGTCGCCATGATCTTTTCTCGCTCGCGCCCGTCATAAAGGTCTTTCACTATGGCGGTCGCGATCACTGTGATGGCACTGCCTGCAAACGCTTGGAAGATGCGAGCGCCAATCAATTGTTCGATGCTGTTGGTCATTGCGCATATCACGCTCGCGACCATATAACTCGCCAAGCCAATCAATAGAATCGGCTTACGGCCAAATTTTTCACTGAGTGGTCCCCAGAATAACAGGCCGACTGCATAGGTAACGAAGTAGCTGCTTAGGGTTAGGTTGACCATCGATTGATCGGTATTGAACACCTCGACCATTTGCGGAAGTGCAGGCAAATAAAGGTCGATGGTTAGCGGAGGAAACGCGCTGATAATCACGAGGAAAAATAGCATACCGGTCTTACCCAGTACTGGTTGTGGTTTCTTCAAGGTCTCTCCCCGTTATCCAAGAAAAGATTTCTAATGGATGTAATGTTGTGTTTCAGAAGGCGTAGACACATCAAACATGGAGAATGGATTCGCCAAAGAAGGTGGCGAAAGCCTCTGAGATATTGTCCGAGTGCTAATTGTATTACAAAATATTATCGCTCTTATAGTTAATAACTTCAACCAGTTAGTGATAAGTGTTGTCGGTAATATTTAACTTCTGAACTTGTTATCTTTTTCTCGGACGCTTTTCTACGAGCCCGTTTCTTTCTAAGCCACGTCTTACACTGCTGCATAGCTTACCGAAGCGACGCAGTTCTTCGAAGTTTGGCCCTTGTCCCATTGAAATACTGTGTTCCCAGTACATCAATTCTGTGTCGACCATCTCTAGCAGTTTCTTAGAGCAACCCGAACAGTTTCCTTTTGGCCCACAGATAAACGTTTCTGATTCGTACAGAGGGAGTTCGTTTTTCACTTCTTCGATCAGATTTAACATGGCCGAATTCAGATCCGGTTTTCTGGTCGTAATTGTTTTTAACTCTTTTGGTGTTTGAGCAGCAATCAAAGAAGATGTCTGAGTATTAGGGTGTAGATTCAAAGCAGCTGATGACATATCAAAGGCCTCAAGGAAATGTGAAGAGGGGCATCCTACACCTCAAAATGAAGTGAACCTTGATGTAGTGCAATAAGCGTGGAGATATATCCGAAAGAGGTAGGTGAAACGGGGGCGTGAAATGTTGGGGAAAGGGGAGAAGAGGAGCCACAAATGGTGTGACTCCTTTCATTAAGACTCGTTATTGATGAGAATCTTTAGAACTCTGCATCGAATTGGAATTCCATCCACTCTTTGGTAATTGGGTGGTGTAGAGCAAGTCTTTCTGCATGTAGGTGAAGACGGTCAGCTTTGTTTCCGTACAGACCATCACCGACGATAGGCATATGCAGCCCTTCTTCATGTGAACAGTGAACGCGTAACTGGTGTGTGCGTCCTGTTTTAGGGTGCAGATAAACCTTGGTGGTCTCTTGGTTGCGTTCAATCACTTCCCATTTGGTTTCTGCAGGTTTACCGTGTTCGTAGCAGACAATCTGACGAGGACGATCGTACAGGTCACCACGTAGCGGTAATCGAACATAACCTTCATCTTCTGCTAGAACGCCTTCAATCATTGCGACGTATCGCTTCTCGACTTCACGAGTAATGAACTGCTTCTGCAAGCTTTTGTTTGCGCGTCGAGTCAGCGCGAATATCAGAATGCCAGAGGTCGCCATGTCCAAGCGGTGTATCACGAACGGTCCTTCCACATCGGGATGCATTTCCTGAACGCGAGTGTAGGCAGAATCTTTGATGGTCTTGCCCGGTACCGAAAGGAACCCTGCTGGCTTATGTACCACAACGATATGCTCATCTTGAAACAGGATATCGAGTTCTTTGCCTTCTGCTGGGTTCTCTAATAGTGGATTTGGGTCCACTTCAAGACCTTTCATCATATGACCAAGGATCGGTACACATTTGCTTTGGCAAGAGGCGTAGTATTTCTTGTGTTTGCGGATTTCCGATTTCGGTGAACGCCCCCACCAAAACTCGGCAAGTGCCAGTGGCGTATAGCCATTCAAATAGGCATATTGCAGAAGCTTTGGAGCAGCACATTCGCCAGAACCTGCTGGTGGAATCTTGTTTGGTGTGTTTTCAAAGATCTGGTTAAGGTCTTCGATATTTCCTTCCGCATTTAAGAAAGCGTATTGTGAAAACAATTTGTGTTGAAGCTGGTGAGAGAGGTGTGCTCTTCGCTCTTTTAGTTCAGCCAATTGAGCCGTAAATACATCCACCTTGCTTTGTAGCTCATTTAGGGTTTGTTCCCAATTGAGCTTGAGGTATTTCTGTTGGTTTTTATCTGCCACGCTGGCTTTGCTTAGCTCTTGGTTTAGTTGCTCAAAAGCTTGCTCCTCAAGGCTCTCTTTACCTTGCTCTCGTTGCTCTTTGCGCGTTTTACGGCCTTCAATGATCAACAAGCGTTGAGCTTCGATTTCTTGCTCTGCCTGTGCTTTTTGCTGTGCCAATTGTTCACACAGCTCAAGGTATTGAGCGTTGACCTGCAGCGCTTTAAATTCGGCGTTTACCGCCATCATATCTGCGGTTTCTTGACGGAAAAAGCTGTCACTGCTCAGCATGTCGAATACCGGAGGAACAAAGTGAGGCAGTAGGTTTTGATCGGCGATTTTCCCTGAGAATGCAGAGAAGTAACCAAGCTCACCTTCAGGGCTTCTTACTAGTAATACACCAAACATCTTACCGCGACCTTCGTCAGAATCTAATCCGAAGTCGTGCTGCCAATCGGTTTGGGTTTCTAGATATTGTTGAAGCTGGTGCGACGCAATTTCACATAGTGGGTGTGGTTCGTAATAAAACGGAAAGGTGAAACGCTCTGGCAACGAATATGACTCGATCGGCTGTTGAAAGCGAGTGAAGCAATGCTCAGGTGTGTGGCTGTTTTCTGAGTCGTGTGCGGAGTTTGATGAGTGCATATAGTTGTCTTACTTAATGGTGATAAATGGCTACGAGTCTACTGTGCTTTGAGAGCTTAAATACAGTATAAGGCAGGCGATTCTACTCTTTATCTAAAAGCGCCTCAAATAAGAAATCGCACCGTGGTTTTATACAGTAAAGTTGATTGTTCGCATAAGGTTGGAGTGCTCAGGGGAGGAATACGAATTAATGATTGGTCTCTCGTTTTTCATCATCGAATACTACTTACTAATGGAAGGGTGCTAGGCTTGCTCGCTTCGTGTTCAAAATAAGGTAACGTTATGATTCCACTCAATACTTCGATTGTGGCTGGTGTCGCTCTTTCTGAGATCGACGGACAAACGAAAATGCTATTAATGAAACGCGTAAAGGGCGGCTATTGGTGCCATGTTGCTGGCTCGATTGAAGCGGGTGAAACTGGTTGGCAGGCAATCGTACGTGAGTTTGAAGAAGAAACCAAGATTGAGGCAAAAGCGCTGTATAACGCTCAATTTCTAGAGCAGTTTTACGAGGCTAACGTAAATGTGATTCAACTCATTCCAATATTTGCCGTGTTGTGCCCACCTAACCAAGCGGTAGAGTTGAACCATGAGCACACTGAGTATCGTTGGTGCAGTTTAGAGGAAGCGAAAGCGTTGGCACCATTCCCTAACCAACATGCGGTTTACGAACATATCTGGTCATACTTTGTTGATAAGCCTGCAAACCCACTCTATCGAGTTAAAGTGGATTAGGTTCCGCTTGTTTAGTGATAAGTCGGTCGTTGTCTAGGTAGGCAATAAATTAGCTGATAGCTGTTATGACTTACCAAGGTACGGGGTTAAAAAGGCACTCACTTGTGCTTGGCATAACCCCACATCGACTTTGACGCCATGGGATTCTAGTATTGCTACACCGCGCCCGTTATTGCGTGGGTCTGGGTCTAACATAGCAACGACAACGTGTTTTACGCCTGCTTTCACCAATGTGTTAGCACAAGCCGGTGTCCTACCGACAAAAGAACAAGGCTCTAATGTCACATAGGCTGTTACGCCTTCCATGTCGCCATCATAGTGATTGAGTGCTTCCACTTCAGCGTGGTTGCCGCCGACTTTTTGTGTATACCCAACAGACACAACCTTATCGTTTTTCACCAAAATGCAACCCACCGGAGGGTTTGGTTGGCAATCAGGCAGGGCTTGGTGCGAAGCTTGAAGTGCTTGCAACATGTATTGTTGGTTCATGGTCGTTACTCAGTCAGATGATAGGGCGCACTGTCCGTGAAAGGCGCGTTTGATTTGAGAAAGGCGAGCATGTTCGATCTGATTGGACTTTTAGTCAATCGTTTTAGCCTTGAATTCGACTGTCAGTTAATTGGTGCCAGAGCTAACTTTGGTTAGTCGTTAGCTGTTTTCAATCGTTAACTTTGGCCAATGAGTTAACCAGTTTTTAGATTGGACTCTTTGGTCAAACGTATCACGACTACGATTGGGGTTAGGCGTGATCTTCAAATCAAATAGGCTTTCTAAGCCAAAAGCCGATATACATTCGATATGCCCGCTGAGGTTTTGTTTTACGGCGATGGCTGTTTCTTTCTCGGGCCAGTAGCCCATGGCATTTAATGTGCTTTGATAAGGAGTATCGTTATTTCGAGTGTGCATGTTGGCTTGATTACGAACCTGCCAATTGAGTTCAGGTAGCCACTCTAGAAGTTGGGCTTCGTATTGAAGGTTTAATTCGTAGTCACTATCACTGCGTTCAAAATAGATCACATCAATGTCGTTGAGCGGTGTTGGGACGTCAAAGCCATGCAGGTGATCCCAGACGAGATTCCGCACAAAGCCGGCTGCCACATAGCATTGCGGCAGCTCGAGTTGAGACACGCACTCTAAAACCTTCATCCGCAGAGGATCTTGTGAGATCAAGGCTGCGATTTGGCTGGCTAATGCTTGGGTCATGATGGTGTGGTCACATCGGTCACTTGATAGTGACGTGTCACGTTCTTGGTTATCTTGCCCCAGTCGGAGGATCTAACTCTACTTTGGTGGGCTTGAAATGCCTCACGACTGGTGAACTCTTCATAAACTTCGAAACGGTTAGGCTGAAGTGTGCTTTGGCTGACACGAAATACAATACAACCAGGTTCTGCCAGTGTGAGTTCCTTATGAACGACTAGCGCTTGTGTTACCAACTCTAGTTCGTTGTCTGGCACGAGAATATGTCCTTGTAGAATGACCTTACTCATTATTACGTCCATTTAAATTTACTATTACTCGCTTTTTTACTAAAAGCGCCATCCGTGACAAACATAATCCCATTTTGAGTTTGTATCGTATAGACCGGTGTGAATAAAAATAGCGAGATCCCATTGGATTTAAGTTACCGTGTAACTTGTTGTGGGTTGCCAACAAATTTTGGGAACTAAACTTGAGGTAATCCGGTCTATTAAATAGGTATCATAGAACTGTATTGATACTGAAATGAGTTTGTCATCTGAGATATTTAACCTTAAATTCGTAAAACGGCTCATACGATGAAATTGAGCCACAGTTGATATCTGGGTCATACTTTGATGTAAATGGTACTCAGAACTCTTTATATTTTGTGATTTGTATCATTGAACTAGCCGTCAAACACCGTTAGATTCGAATGGTTGGCAATAAAAATAGCTCATGAAGAGCAGCTAAATGAGAAGGAAATATACCTTATGAAAAAAATGAGAAGAGCACAGCTTCATCGCGTTCGTATCCAATACTGGAAAGACACATCGAAAGAAGCTTCAAAGAAATAAGCTTTATATCTCAAACGATAAAGCGACAAACTTGAAAAGCTGATAGCTTTTCAAACAAAGCCATTTACTGGCGCTAAAACGCAACAAACCGATTTCAATAGTGCTCTCAAGGACCTTCATCTGGTCGGCGACTAAAGAAATCGTCCCTCAAAGAGCTGGCAGGCATTCGTTACGATGCAATTTAATGTCAGCTCATTAATACTCTCTTGGTTCATCTTCTCCTCGGCTTACTCTCTGCTTCCTTAAACTATTTCAGATCCAACTACTACCTGAAACTAATTGGCAATAAAAAAGCTCCCGATTTCTCAGAAGCTTTACTACCTTTCTTGTTCTATCGTGTTGCTTATTAGCAGCGATAACTCTATGGCTGGAACAGTGTCTTCAAACTCACATCGTCTGTTCTATTGAGTTTTAGGCTCAGTAGATAGCCACCGATACCAAGCAAGACGTAAATACTCAAAGATAAGATAGAGACCTCAGAAAGCGCACTGAATGGGTTGCTTGCCGTAAGTACTTTCATCGGCAGTGAAGCGATAATAGAAAAGAAATCATTGATGCCATAGAAGCCGAATAGCGCGATAGCCAGCCATTTGATTGCAAAACTTGAAACAAAGATCACTAACAGCGGTGAGTTAACCAATTGGGAAATCGCTAGGGTGACAGTGGCTAAAGGCAATAACACGAGAGCCACTAACAACATACGGCCAAAGAACACCACCCAATTACTCAGTACGTAAAACAGTGATTGTTGCTCGACTAACAGCGCCAATTGCTGCTCGCTAGACACGTTGAGAACCCAGAATAGAACGTCGGCAAATAGAACCAATAGTGCACAGATAGCTGGGATCACCACTAAACCAAAGCCTAGCTTCACGCCGTGAGTCAGAGCATTCGATACCGGCATGCTTCTCCAAAACATCGAGCTACCTTCTTGGCGCTCTTTACGCAGTGTTTTTGGGATATAAAGCGTTGAAAGTAGGAGTGAAATTAAGCCTGCGCCAAAGTAGATCACTGAGTTAAGGTCTTTTGCGAATTCTCTGTGGATGTCGCTCACATCGCCGTTAACTTCCATCTGGAAGAAAAATTCATGCTGTGCCGCGCCATTAAAGAACAGGCTAACGAAGAGTAAGAAACCACACAGTGCGACGAATAGAGGCAATCGAGTATTGATTTTGTGCTCGATAAGTTCTTTTTCTAGCATATAAAAACTTGGGTGCATTATGCCTTCTCCGTTTGTGTTGCAAGGAATAGGTCAGCCAGACCAACGTTGTAGATGTTACCTAGTGATTCAACCTGTGGTCTGTACTGACCTTCCAATAACCATTTCGTTGTGCCTAAGCCCGGTTGTGAGGTCAGTGGTTTCAATTTTTGGATGTCGCTTGAGTGGCTGTTTGCTACTTCGATGATGAAATAATCACTCTCTATCGCTTCCATACTCTTCTGCAGCACGCAGCGGCCTTGTTTGAGAATAAGTACATCTGTCAGTAGATGTTCGATCTCAGAAACCTCATGGCTAGCAATGATCATCGCACGCTCCCCATCGTGGAACCATTCCAACAGGTGGCGGTAGAAGGTGTCTCGGTAAATCAAATCTAGGCCAAGTGTTGGCTCATCCAAGATGAGTACCTGAGTGTCAGTTGCGATGATGATCGCAAGGTGCACTTGTACTTTCATCCCTTTAGAGAGCTGTTTGATTGTGGAAGAGAGTTTAATGTTCGTGCTACTCAGAGTTTGCTCGGCTTTTTGTCGGTTGAAACTCGGGTGTACGCCTTCGGTGTAACGAAGTAGTTGTTTGATGGTCATCCATTCAGGAAGCACATTCACATCAGAGATGTAAGATAGGTGCTGCATGAGCTCTGCATGCTGGTGGATTGGGTGGTAGCCGTTAACTTCAATTTCACCCTGATAGTTATGCCCACCAAGCAGTGACTTGATGAGAGTCGATTTACCAGCGCCATTGTGACCAAGTAAACCTAGTACTTGTCCTGGCTTTAGCTCAAAGCTGATGTTCTCTACACCCACTTGATTCGAATACGTTTTGGTTACGTTTTTCACGGAAAGTAAAGTACTCATGACTTGTCCTTGATGTGTTGTTCTAGCTGTTTCACGAGTTCTTCGACACTCATATCAATGATGCCTAGCGTCTCAGCGATGGCTGGGATCTGTGTGTTGATGAAAGTTTGGTGTGCGGACTCTTTCAGTTTTTGAAGTGCACCTTCGGCTACATACATACCTTGGCCTCGCTTCTTTTCAACCAAGCCTTCATCAACCAGTAACTGGTAGCTTTTCATGACGGTAAGGTGGTTGATTTTAAGATCAGCAGCAACAGCGCGCACAGAGGGCAGGGCCTGTTGCTCTAGCCAAATACCTTGCAGAATCTGGTCGCTGATCTTAGTGGCAAGCTGCCTAAAGATCGGTTGGTCGTCTTTCCATTCGGTCATAATTAAAACTGCATGGTGATATACATGTGTATAACACTAACCTTTTTATTCGTATTGGCAAGACTTTTATAAAAATTAATAGAATATTTTTATGGTTGGATGTTCAGTAAAAATAACGTTACTATATGGAACTCCGTACTGTGATGTTGAGTTCGTATGTTGCACATTAATGACAAAAAATTGGTCTGGTTTACCAAGTATTTGCCAATAACCATCATCATCTTTTCTGCGATCATCTTGAATATGGCGATGTTCAAGAGTGTGAATCAAAAGGTTAAGGCGTTGGTTGAGTTAATTCGAACCGACTATATTGCCGCCCAAAAAGGCTCTATTGAGGCGC
The DNA here is from genome assembly GCF_027587015.1 of Vibrio sp. Makdt. Classification (NCBI taxonomy): domain Bacteria; kingdom Pseudomonadati; phylum Pseudomonadota; class Gammaproteobacteria; order Vibrionales; family Vibrionaceae; genus Vibrio; species Vibrio sp. Makdt. The sequence continues at coordinate 4,506 of NZ_JAPPTH010000030.1, read as the reverse complement.
AGGTGCTTCAGGTTTCTCAGCAAATTACACACACTCAACGCCTTGTTGAAGATGAAGTCAAAAAGCGCATTACTCGACGGTTAGATAGGGCATACACTGCGGCTCAAAATATCTACTCTTCGAACCAACACCTGCCAGAAGACAAACTTAAACAACTGATTTTAAATGAGATCAGAAAGCTGAGTTATGCTGAAAAACAAGAATATATCTACGCCTATGACATGCAGGGTACGTCACTCGTTCATCCTCTTAACCCAGAAATTGAAAACACCAATCAACTTAAGACAACAGACACTCAAGGTGTGGCTGTCATCAAAGAGCAAATTGAACTTCTTAAACGGAGTAATGGCGCGTTTTCTCGGTATTTCGTTCCGCGCCCAGAACTAGAGGGGCGAGATATAAAGAAGCCGTATATCGAAAGTACGCACTATGAGAAATTAACCTATATTCGCCGATTCGAGCCCTTTGACTGGTACTTTGGTACGGGGGTGTCTTTGGATGATGTGAAACGAGCCAGCTATCAAAGGATTCTAGAGATATTGTCGAGAGTCACGGTGGGCGACAATGGCTACCTGTTTGTTTTTGAACAAAATGGTGACAGCTTACTCCACGCAAATCGAATCCTTATTGGTCAGGAGCTCAATGTTTATGAGGATCTGGGAGATATCTTTCAACATGATGTGCTCACTCAGTCTGAAGCGGGTGGATTCGTTGATTATGTTACCGCTGATAAAAATGGCGTTATTGGCCCTAAAAGTAGCTATGTCAAAAAGGTCGGTGATTGGAATTGGATTGTTGGAACTGGCGTTTATTTGAATAACGTCAACGCTTCGATAGAGAAGCGTAAGGATGAGCTATTGGCTGAGTCTCGTAACGAGTTTGGGTTGGTCCTCGTTTTAAGTGTGTTAGTCACCATGAGTTGTATTTTTATCAGTGCTCTTATCAGCCGAAGAATATCGACACGCTTTTCTCAAATGGAGCAGAGGATTGCGGATGATTTCAACCGAATCCAAAGCAGCCGCCGTCGATTACAGCATATGGCAAAACACGACTCGTTGACGGCACTCCCCAATCGTTCTGAACTAGAGCTTCAAGTTAGCCGTGCCATTGCTCACTCAAAACTTGAGGGTAAGCTGGTGGCGTTAGTCTTTGTTGATTTAGATAACTTTAAGCGTATCAATGATCAATTTGGTCATGCGAGTGGAGACGAACTGCTCAAGCAGATAGGTCAGCGCTTTGAAGAGATTTTAGGAGAGAACGATGTTGTTTCTCGTTTTGGAGGGGATGAGTTCGTTTTCTGTTTACCAAGCATTCATGATCTTATTGAAGCTGAGCGGAAGGTTCAACAAATACAAGATGTCTTCAAGCCATCCTTTATTCTCAAGGGGACAAGCGTTTCTACACGGTGTTCGGCAGGCGTGTCTATGTACCCTTATGATGGTACGGAAGTCGAAGAGTTACTGACCAAAGCGGACATTGTTCTCTACAAGGCAAAGGAGTCGAACAAAGGTGATGCGGTGTTTTACGATGATGTGATCAATCGAAAGGTGAAGTACGACTATTCGGTTGAAAAGCAGTTAGAAACCGCCTTAGAACGCGGCGAGTTCAGCGTGTTCTATCAACCTCAAGTGGACTCTCACTCCAAACAGCTCAAAGGGGTTGAAGCGCTGTGTCGTTGGAACAATAGCTTACTTGGTTTTGTGTCTCCGTTAGACTTTATTCCTGCGGCAGAGCGAGTCGGAAAAATTCACGAGATTGGTGAATTTGTGTTGAGAAAAGCATGTGAAGACACCCTTAATTTGATGCCAAACGGACCTGGGGCTGTGTGTGTATCGGTGAATGTGTCCCCCAAGCAGGTATTCGAACTTGGTTTTGACGAGAAGGTGATTTGTCTAGTGGAACAAGTCGGCATTGCTCCTCAGCGAGTGACTCTTGAACTGACGGAAAACATCCTAATTAAAGACCTGCATATCGTCGAGCCGATACTGAGAAGGCTTCGAGATTATGGGTTTGGTATCTCACTTGACGACTTTGGTACCGGTTTTTCATCACTCAACTACCTTAATACGCTTCCAATAACAGAGATCAAGATCGACCGATCTTTCATCGGCAAACTGAATTCCAGTCAGCACAGTGAGACTTTGGTAAAAGCCATTATTGATATTGGCGCCTCTTGCCAGATGAAAGTCGTGGCAGAAGGCGTAGAGACCCCTGAGCAGATGGCAAAGTTGCAGCAATACCATTGTGACTTACTACAAGGTTATTACTTTGATAAGCCACTGACTGCTAAAGGATTACTAGACGCCTATTTTCCTGTGAACTCTGAAAGCCTCAAGTGCAACAACGCTTAATTCAATCGATGACTTTGAGTCCACAGGTACCTTGATACGGTTAAGCGTTCACAAGAGATTAGCTCGTTGTACTTTGAGGGCGGCTATAAAGGTAACCTTGATGCAAGTTGTAGCCCAATTGACACAATATGTACTGTTGTCTGCGCGTTTCAACACCCTCATAAATCATCGTGATGTTTGATAAGCGGCCAATTTCAGAGATGTTCAGTAGTACACCTTGTTGATGTTCCCCTGATTCAATGTCTTTAACGAAACAGCGATCTAGTTTCAGGTAGGTGGGGGAGATCACGCTAATGATTTCGATGTTGTTGTTACCTGTGCCAAAATCATCCAAGGCGATGGTGATCCCGAGCTTCTTGATCGCTTTGATGTTATCGATGACTTCACAGCCATAACCAATGTTTGAGTACTCCGTGATCTCGACGACAAACTCATTCGCTTCCATTGCGTCCAAATGCTCTTTGAGTTTGGAAAAATTATTCCCTACTAACGCACTCGGGCATACGTTGACACCATAGATCTCGTGGCTGTTGTGCAACTTGGCGTTTCTTACCGTTTCAATAAGCAAAATGGTATGAAAAGTCAGTAGGTTGGTGCGTCTCATCGTATTAATAAAGCTAAGAACACCGACATTACGTACCCGAGACAACAACTCGTAGTATAAAACGGTGTTGTCTTCTGTATTGATGATTGGTTCTTCTTCAAACGAGATGTGCTTCCAGCGAAAGAGATAGATAAAGAACCCTAGAATATAAGAGCGATAGAGTAGGATTGCGAGCAATAGTGACAGCACGCCCCATAGTGCAATGATATCGTCACTATAGAAGGTGATGGTAGCACCGCTTGGTAGTGGTGAGGTGTAAATTGACTGGCTGTTATTGCCAAGGTTGAGAATGTAGTAGCCATTCTTTTGAATAGAGACGGAATCAACCAGCAGAGGCAGTAATGAGTTTCTGTAACGCGCTTCAATAGAACCTTTGGAAATACGAACCGTTAGCTTGGTATTATTTTCAGGGTTACTGAAACGAGAATAAACAAAGTCAGCACTATCGTAAAAATCATCAATCTGATCGAGCTCAACATACTGAGAACGACTCTTAGAGATGTAGCATGAACCATAAGGTGTAGTCATAACCACCGAATCGAGGTTAAGCGAGTGCCTTAACGAGTGTACCGCGCCCGCGCTATCACAGCCGTAATCCATTACCTCTTCTGCTATGTGCTTGGTGTTCTCGCTGTATTCATTAGCAATTTTCGTTGTATAAAGGATTTGGAAAAAGTAGACAACGAATAGAGAGAGTGAAGTCACAGTGAGTACGGTTATCAGAGACCTGATCAACTCCTTGTAATAAGTGTTGAGCATCAACTTTAGCATCATTATCTGGCTAGGTTTGAACTGGTTGATGTTGTGCTTGGGGGCGATGCGGTTTTCTGAGCTTTTGTCGAGATCAATGAAGTATCCGACTTTATAGAGATTGGAAATGAGTTCGCTATTATTATCAACCTTTGCCTTCTTACAAAGGTTTCGGTACTTCTTTCTTATAGAAGCGATAATGTTTTTTAATGCATATAAACTAAATTCTTCATCAAAATGTAATTTAAATGACTCCTCAACATCTCGGGCAGATTGAGGATTTGAAATTGAAGCATTTTCAATTAAATACTTGAAGACAAAACTCTCTTTACTATTAAGAGTTTCCTCTGATATCTTATTACTGTCTCTCTTTATGTAAATTTTTTCTTCATTATAGATTAGTTGCAAGCTTTCGTTATTGTTATTTATATTGAAAGAACAGTGCATAGCTCAACTCCTAAGCGATAGTTATTATATTTGTGTGATTGATATGTGATGGCTGGGATTGTCATTCAACCCAAGAGTCCGTTCTAAATAACATAACTAAAATGTCACCATTTCTCTCAAGATGTTGATACTAATCGCAGAATTCGGGCTGTAATGAAAGGTTGTAGAGATGTTCACCCAAAAGTTGAATTTATAAATGAAAGCCGTGGTTTTACAAGAGACAAGGGGGATTTATCCATTTGTTTTGGTATTTATCCATTTGTCAGCTTCTATATCGGCGGTTTCAGCTGCAATTTTAGGTAGTACTAATATTGATGGGCGTGGTGTTTTTGATGTCTACTTATGAGGTAGATT